>DATLEZ010000024.1:0-3469 GCA_035525055.1 Acidimicrobiia bacterium
CGCTAGCTTCATCGTGTAGAGCCGACTCTTGTTTGTGCTGATCCTTGGCTCTTTGCTGATCGGCATCGTCCTTGACGAGCTGTTCGGGCTGGTTTACCGGCGGCGCAGGCGGCGGACGCTGCGGGACAAGGACCAACTAAAGCGCCTCCGGGAAAGAGCAGTAACACCCTCGACCATCGCCTCGATGAGTCAGCCGATCCAGTGACCAAGCGCCTGCACGACCCAGCCGCGACCCGGAATATCACGGTCATCGCGTCGATCTCTTTGTGGGTCTTCTTTACCGCCGACATCGTCTGCGCCACCCCTGGTCGGCTCCCAGTAGGCATCCCGATCTTGACACGGCGCGCATCGAGGAGTCCGGCCGGGGGAAGACCCACGACCGCGTCTCGCGCAGCCCCCTCGAGGGTCGTACGGGTATCCAAACTCACCCACCGCCGACCGCCGCTCCCGAGTAGGTTCGCAGGGCAGAACCGGCTGGTAGGAAACCACCAAACGTAAGCGAGCCCCGCACCGACAACTGGGTGCGGGAAGAGGAGGTAGAAATGAGACGAATAATCTGGTTCGTTCTCGGAATCATCGGATTGATCGTGGTGGTCGTCTGGGTGGTGAATCGTATCTAACCGAGCCCAGAATGCCCGGCCCGAACGCCCATCGACCCACAGTGCACGCAGATCACCCGGTATCGGCGATAACCAACACCGTCGCGGACCGAGCAGAACGGCACTTCGGCGCTCGGGTCAACCGGTCGATGAGCACGAAGCATTGGTCTCTCTGAGAGTTCGGATGGTCAGCGTGTTGAGCGATCGGACGGCGTAGCCGATAATCAATTGGTGGCCGAAACGCAGTCACCAGCCAAAGTCATGAAGGCGTGGCTTCTATGGGGTGCGGTTGCTGGTGCGGTCGTCCTCGTCGTCGCCGTTTTCTCAGTGATGCTCTTCGGTGTCGTGGGAGGTTTCTCGGAGTTGTCACCCAGTGATCTTGGGCGCTCGGCATTGGTGGTATTCGCCCTACCAGGCTTTGCCCTTGAAGGAGCTGTGGCCGGGGCCGTCATCGGTGACCTCGTCGGGATCGCGTTCTTGGCTACTCATCGGTTTCAGGGGGCGAGCTCAGCGCTTTCAGCGGGGGTCGCTCGTTATATAGCCGCAACATTGCTTGGCCTGGGAGCAGCGACCACGGTCGGGTACGGCTTCGACGTGGCCGTCAATGCTCCTGGGATCGAGCTCTCTTTGGCAGAGTGGTCATGGGTCGTCGTTTTTGGCTTGCTCGTTGGGTTGAGCTCATACCGAATGTCGCCCCCGCGCGAGTAGCCGTACATAGCGGCACGTATTGAGCGGTTAGGGGGTACCCCCACAAGGCAGGTTCGTCCAGGAGGTCGAGCGAGCCTCGTCACGCATCGCCTCCCAACAAGTAGGGCTTCACGCAATCAGGCATGTACCTTTGGCTTGCTGTGGCCACTCGATCCAAGCCGGTTGGTTTGATCATCGTCGGGGTCGTTCTGGTCGGTTCTGCTTTGATCCTCGTCCTGACCTCGATCGGCCTTACCCTGGGCGACGTCCTTGTCATTGACAACACTCCGCCGACCTGGGTGCTTCTCGGCGGTGCGGCAATCGGACTGACGGCCGCTTACCTCGCCCTCCGCATCGGGTTCGGTCTGTTCGCCAATCCCGCCAAGAACCGCAAGGCAACGGAGAAAGCTCTGTGGCTGGGCTTACCGGTCGTCTGGATGGCCATGGTTGGAGTCAACCTCCTCCTCACCGGAGGGCAAGACGACGTAGCGGTATGGCCTCTCATCGCAATGTCAGGCGTGCTCTGGAGCGCCATCGTGATCGCGGCCGCCTTCTACATGAGGTCACGACGAGTGCGGGTCTTCTTCGCTGAGGTTGCGTGATAGCGAGTGTTTCAGAAGGTGCGCGAGATCCTCACCTCTCGCTCGGGCCGCGAGTTGACCTTCTGCTTCATCATCGGCTCGCGTGTACTAGTCCTGCCCGATGGGAAGACGCTCAATCCGGTTCTTGTGGACTGCGTAGATGAAGGGCCCCGGTTCGGCGCAAGCGCTGGTGATGCTATGGAGGTTGGCGATGTAGCGCTGGGCCATTTCGTCTCCGGTTAGGTTGCGATTGGACATGCAGAAGCAGCGAACTCGGTATTCCTTGACGGTCTCTCGCTCCGCTCGGTTGTATCGGATTCGAGCGTCTTTCATGAAGACGGCCCATCCCTGCTGCCCTGCGAGAGCGAGCCATTGCACGTCGATCACATCCTCGTCCGCCGGGATGCCATAGTGCTCGGCCAGAGTCGTGAGACGAAGTCCTTCTACTCGCAAGAGTGACGCGACTCTGATTCGACCGAGGCTTCGATCGAGGAAGAGGTCAGGCAGCCCGTCTGGATGCGACACGGACTACGTCTTCGAGTTGCTCGGGCGGTACGCCGTAGTCGCCGGCCAGCTCGTCGAGTGACTCGCCAGCCCAGAACCGTTGCATGACATCTTCGACGCGTCCTGCCCCTCGTTCGAAGATCGGCGCGCCAAAGGAACGCATCGGATCGACGACGACCTCAGCCTTCCTGTACGCCGGCACATGGATGAGGCGGGCATATCCGTCCGTGGCGTCGTATTCGATACGTCGCAGGTACTCCTCTATCAGGTTGCCGAAGACCCGCTGGCCACTCCGGACAACGACCAGCTCGAGGGCAACCTGGCCATCGATGGTGTCCCGGTGGTGTTCTCCGAAGTCGTACAACAGCTCAGCACCGTCGGTGTAGAGCTTCTTCGATGCGAGAGCGTGGTCGAGCCCGAGGCCTTCGCTCAGTGCTTCGAGTGCCGGGCGTACTCGCTGCATCGGCACACCACTGCGTCGGATTGCGGCCAGGACGAGAGACTCGGCGAGGCCAACGAACGGGATGACCGGGGCCCCGGGTCGTTCAGGTTGGATGTAGGTGATGACCGGCTCGCCCTCGACTTCCGATCGATCGGGGGGCCTCCTCACGTATCCCTTGGCCCACGTGGCGAGAGTCGAAGGGGGGACGTCGACGATGCGCGCGGCCTCAGCCACGGTGTACAGCGGGAGTTCGAATCGGACGTCGCGATCGCCTTTAGTGATACCAGGCTCCTTTCGGATCCCATTCAAACAGCGATGAGGGACGTAATCGCGGCTCACCTCGTTCCGCGCTTAGCCCGGCTGCGCGCGTTACTTGGGCCGCATTTGGGCCGCAGGAAGGTGAGAAAGCTCGAGAACTGATCAGAAACGACCAACAACGTCACGACTACATACCACCTGGTCAACTGGGGTTTTCGCCTTGATCTTCCTGGTCGTCATCCTGCCCTAAAATGCCCTGTCCCGGCCTTTCAAGCCGGAAACGCCGGTTCGAATCCGGTCGGGACTGCCAACCAGGAACCTGAATGTCGACCCAATCGATTCTCTTCTACAACAATTTTCTTGCGATCCTCGCCTTGGTGGCTCTTGTCGCTTCGGCC
>DATLEZ010000025.1:0-15791 GCA_035525055.1 Acidimicrobiia bacterium
CGCGCACCCGAACCTTCGCCAACGACGAGTTGATCCCCTGGGAAGTCCACGCCGAGATGAATAACGGCGAGATCCCCGACGATGTCAAGGACCGCCATGCGAAGCTGGCTCACGAGCTCGGTTTGACAGCAATCAACCAGCCGTCGGAGCTCGGCGGCCACGACTACACCACCCTCCAGCAGGTGCTGATCGCCGAACAGTCCGGCCGGGTCACCAATGCCCTCGGGTGGCTGATCAGCACGCCACCGAGCTGGTTGGCGAAGGTGGCGACGCAGTATCAGATGGAGCGATACGTCCTGCCGACTATCGCCGGTGAAAAGCACGAGTGTTATGCGATCACTGAGGAGAACGCCGGCTCCGATGTTTCCGATCTCGAAGCGACTGCGCGACGCGAGGGGGACGTGTATGTCCTCAATGGCGTCAAGTGGCACGTCACCTCAGCCAATCTCTCGGACTACGTCTTCTTCCAGGGCAAGCTCACCAGCGGCCCCAAAGCGGAACAGCACGCGTTGTTCATCGTCGACATGGACACACCGGGGATCCGACATCTACGCACCCCGGCCTATACCCACACATACGCCCACCACCACTGGGAGATGGGGTTCGAGGATGTCCGAGTGCCGGCCTCACACCTGGTCGGCGAGGAGGGCGACGGCATGGCCTTCGCTCATGAGTGGTTCCGCTTCGAACGAATGATGATCGCCGCCCGCTGCTGCGGGGCAGCCGACCGACTCATCGAAGAGGTGACCAGCTTCGCCGAACAGCGGATCATCGGTGGGGAGAAACTGGCCGACTATCAGGCGATCCAGTTCATGCTGGCCGACTCGCTCACCGAGTTGTGGGGAGCTCGCTTGATGGTGTACGAGGTTGCCCGCGAGATCGACGCCGGGGCAGACGTCAAGTTGGTCCATGCCCATTCTTCGATGGCCAAGCTGACGGCATCCGAGATGGCCTATCGCGTGGCGGATCGGGCAGTGCAGATCTTCGGAGGCCGCGGCTACATGCGCGAAAACGTGGCCGAGCGGTTCCTGCGGGAGCTCCGAGTCGACAGGATCTGGGAGGGAGCCTCTGAGATCCAAAGGGTCATCATCAGTGATCAGCTGCGCAAGCGGGGCGTCGGAATCACCCGCTGACGCGGACTAGCCGGACAGACTGTCGAGTGCAGCCCGGATCCCCTGCTCGTCCCGCAGCCCGGTCCAGCGCTCCACTTCCTGCTTATCGGCTCCGATCAGGACCGTCACAGGCTGATAGGGGACGGCATACAACGCGAAGATCTCCTCGCTGGCATCAAGGCCCCACAGCATTGATCCCGACGGCATCAACTCGGCTGCTCGCTCGGCGGTGGCTTCAGGCGTGCCTTTCCAGGCGACTGCAACAAAGGCGATGCGATCGTCGTACTCCTCCGCCAGGTTGTCGACGACGGGCAACTCCCGTCGACAGGTTGTTCACCATTCGGCCCAGAAAACGAGATAGACGGGGCGCGCTTCCTCCGAAAGAACGAAGGTCCCGCCGTCGCCCAGTCCCAGGGTGAAGTCTGGGGCCGCATCGCGTGCTTCGGTGATAGTTGACGAGGACGAGGTGGAAGAGGATGAGGAGGAGCCCTCGGTCGACGGCGGGCTCGTTGTCACGCCGACGGAGGTGGCAGGTTCGCCGCATGCCGCGAGACAGAGGGCGGCGACAACTGCGAGAGCGGCTGTCCTTCTCATAACCCGAGGCTACAAGTCCCTGGCTCCTAGATCGCTTTGGCACGACAGGACGGGGCCCTGACCCCATCGGCGTCGCGCCAGAACGGCAGGATCGGGAGTCAGACTGAGGAAGAGGCCTCGACCAGTTCTGGTCGATCCGGCATCGGCGGCGCCGAGACCGCCTCGCCCGAGTAGGCCTGGCCGACCATGTAGAGGAACTGATAGATCGTGGTCTCCCATGGGGAGAGGGGACCAGGGCGAAAGCCCCGGTTGGCGGCACCGTTCTGCACGTTCTGGCAGGCGGTCCAGTCCTCCCAGTTGGTGATATCCCAAAACTCCACTGCGTAACCGGGGTCGAAACCTTCCAGCTCGAGGGCCTCCGGCGGAAACAGCCAATCACATTCGATGTAGGTGCGGTCAGGAGCGAGAGGGACCATCCGGTGCGTCATCACATAGTCAGGGTGCGGGCTGATCAAGAGATTCGGCCAAACCCCCATATAGAGGACGTCGCGATCGCGGCCCGGAGGCAGGTTGCGAAAGTTGATCCCACGAGACCCACCGGTGAGCGACATCGTGTTGGCGTGATCCTTGAGAACCATCGTCCCTCCACACCACAGGCCGTCGGGGGCGACGTCCTCACCCGAGGTGGGCGGGGTGACCTCGCACAATTCGGGATGGATCGACGTGCAGTGGTAGCACTCGTGGTAGTTCTCGACAGCCAGCTTCCAGTTGGCCTGGATCTCATAGGAGTGACGGGCGACCTTGACCAGTCGCTGGGGCTCGTAAGGGGCGAGGTACCCGGCGAGGTTGCCGAAGGTGGTGTCGAGAGAAGCGGCGGTCCCGGTCGGATCAATGAACAGCCAGCCCAGCCACTCGCCGACTCTCATCGGGGTGAGGGGCCAATCGGAAGGGTCGAAATCCGGGGACTGGGTGAGCGATGGGGCCGAACGCAAAGTCCCGTCGAAGCGGTAGGACCAGGCGTGATAGGGACAGCGAATCAAGCGGGCATCGATCGGCTCGCCCACCTCCACCAGAGGATGGCCACGGTGCCGGCAAACATTGGAAAACCCGTAAACCGCCCCTTCCGAATCGCGGGCTAGAAGAACGGTCTCGGATCCGTGGTCGAGCGCTCGAAGTTGGCCCGGTGCGAGCAGGTCTTCGGTCCGACCGAGGCAAACCCAGCCACCCGAAAAGATGTGCTCGGTTTCCCAATCGAAAACCTCCTGGGACCGATAGGCCTGGGCGGGAAGGGTGCGGCTGTAGCCAAATGGACGCAGGAGGTCTTGGACGGCTGCCTGGTCAACGGGCGCGGGCAATCCCAATGCTGGCGCGGGCATATTCAAAGTCACACCTCCCGAGATCGGATAGGAAAAGTCTAATAACCTGAACCGCGGTTCAGTTTAAACAGCTATATTGAACGACGGTTCAGTTAAGGCGGGAGACACAAAGTCTTCCCGACCGAGCCAGCGAAGGGAAACCAACCCTCGCGCAGCGCAGAGCGGAAGGGTGGCGTCCCCCGTTCGAAAAGGAGAACCCATGGTGGCCCTAGGCCACGACCTCGAGGTTGCGGCCCTCGATCGAATCATCGCCGCAGAGCAGGAGCGGTTCCTGGCCCGGATGCCACGGTCCGCCGAGTACACGAGACAGGCAAGCAGTTCGCTGGCAGGAGGCGTCACCTCCAGTTGGCAGATCTCCTTCCCCCACCCCATTTGGGCGGAGCGAGGATCCGGTTCACGGGTCTTCGACGTCGACGGAAATCAGTACGTCGACTATCACGGTGGCTACGGGGCGATGCTGGCTGGCCATGCCCATCCGGCCATCGTCAAGGCGGTCACCGAACGGGTGGCCCTCGGAACTCATTTCGCTCAACCGGTACACGACGCGATGGTGGTGTCATCACACCTTGCGGAGAGGTACGGCCTACCGCTGTGGCGGTTTGGCAACAGCGGCACCGAGGCAACGATGGATGCCGTCCACCTGATGCGAGCGGTGACTGGTCGCGACCTGATCATCAAGTTCGAAGGTGGCTACCACGGTCACCACGACTCGGTCCAGGTATCGACGTGGATCGAAGGGGATCTCGGACCTTCGAGACGACCCCTGTCGGTCGCTTCCTTACCGGGGATTCCCAACGCGATCGTACAACTCACCAAAATCGCGCCTTTCAATGACCTCGAGGCGGTCGCGGCCATCTTCGACGACTACCCCGGCCTTATCGCCGGAATCATCCTCGAACCGGTGTTGATGAACTGCGGGATACTGGCCCCCGAACCTGGCTTCCTCGCGGGTCTCCGAGTTCTGACGCGCCAACACGGCGCCCTGATGGCCTTCGATGAGGTCAAGACCGGCCTCACGATCGGCCGGGGCGGCGCTACCAGAATGTTCGGTGTCCAACCCGACATCGTCTGCCTGGCTAAAGCGCTGGGTGGCGGTCTTCCGGTGGCGGCCATTGGTGGCACCGAGGAAGTGATGAACATCATCGCCGACGGAACGTATGACCAGGTCGGAACCTTCAACGGCAACCCGCTGGGGATGGCGGCCGCCCGGGCGATGCTCACGGAGGTGCTGGTCCCGTCCACCTACGACCATCTCGAGCGCGTCGAGAACCGACTGAGCGACGGGGTCCGGCGGATCATCGAAGAATTCGAGCTTCCCGCCTACGTGGTCAACTTGGGAGCCAAGGGCGCGATCACATACTCCGACAAGCGCGTCCGCAACTATCGAGACTTCCTCGATGTTGACGGTCGCTGGGCGATGGCGTCGTGGCTGACCCAATTCAACCGCGGCGTTTTCCTACCGCCCTGGACCAAAGGTGAGCAGTGGTTGGTCTCGGTGCAGCACACCGAAGAGGACGTCGACATCTACCTCGAGACGCTGGAGGTCTTCGCTCGTGCCCTGCGCGGGCGTGGTTAGTAGGCTCGCTCCGCCATGCCTGGCGGTGCTGTCCAACTTGTCGGCCTTCACAAGACCTTTGGTGAGACCAACGCGGTCGATCATCTCGATCTAGAGATAAGGCCGGGCGAGTTCTTCTCGCTGCTGGGTCCCTCCGGCTGCGGCAAGACCAGCACCCTTCGGTTGATTGCGGGCTTCGAACGCCCTACAGCCGGTCAGATCCTGATCGACGGCAAAGACATGGCCGGCACCCCTCCCCACCTTCGACCCATTAACACGGTGTTTCAGAGTTACGCGTTGTTCCCCCACCTGAGTGTGGGGGACAACGTCGCATTCGGTCTCAAGTACCAGAGCCCGTCGAAACAGGAGACGGCTGATCGAGTCGGACGAGCACTTGACCTGGTCCGGCTGGGTGGCTTCGAGAAGCGCAAGCCGACCCAGCTGTCGGGTGGCCAGCAACAGCGGGTGGCATTGGCGAGATCATTGGTTCTAAACCCATCGGTGCTGCTGCTGGATGAGCCGCTCGGCGCTCTCGACGCCAAATTGCGCAAGGCGTTGCAGATCGAGCTCAAGGCGCTGCAGGAAGATGTTGGAATCACGTTCATCTACGTGACCCACGACCAGGAGGAAGCGCTGACGATGTCGGATCGGCTGGCGGTGATGTCGGTCGGACGGATCGAACAGCTGGGAACGCCCTCCGATGTCTACGAACGGCCCGCCAGTGCCTACGTCGCTGACTTTCTTGGCCTTTCCAATCTGATGGCGGCCGATGTCGTCGGCCCTTCAGGAAATGGTGGGTGCCGGGTAACAATCGGCCGCCACGAACTCGTGGCCGGGGTCGGAGCCGTGGAGTCGACCGGGCCGGTCCGAGTGTGCATTCGGCCCGAGCGGATCGTGCTCGGGGATTACGTGCGCGACGGACACCGGGGCAACGATTTGCCCGGAGTGATCGACCGGGTCGTGTACATGGGCTCGATGCTCCAGGTCCTGATCGAGATCGACGGAATCGGATCGATCCAGGCCGTGGTTCCGAACCAGGGCAGCATCAACCTCCAACGAGGAGATGCCATTCTGGTCGGGATGCCAGAAGATGCCCTAAGAGTGCTGACATCGTTGGAAAACTGACCAGTTGCGTCTTACGTTTTACGTTTTACGTCCTACGTTTTACGTAGAGCCCGAGTGGGACGCCGACATCCAATGCCCGCTGTCCCCCTGCCTGCGGGGGGACAAAGCTTCGCTCGCCGCGTGCTCGCGCACAGGTTTCCCTAGATGTCGAGGCGGCCCAGGGCCGCCACCGCGGAGTCGGGTTGGCCTTCTCGGCGGCCATAGCGACGCATTACCTGGGCGGCGATGAGCACTGCCGCGGTGGTCGTGAGCAGCATGATCGTTGCCAGGGCATTGAGGGACGGGGGTGGAGCCTGCCGGATACCGGCATAGAGTCGGACCGGAATCGTGATCGACGACGCATCCGCCGACAGGAACTGACTGATCACGAAGTCGTCGATAGAGATCGCGAAAACGATCGCAAAGGAAGAGAAGATGGCGGGAGCAAGCAGCGGGATCAACACGCGCCACATTGCCTCCCGAGGCGAAGCCCCCAGATCCATTGCTGCCTCTTCATAGTCTCGCCCGATCGCGAAAAGGCGACCGCGAACGATGATCACCACGAACGAAATCGAGAATGTCACATGGCCCAGGAATTGCGCCCAGGTTCCGAAAGGGACGAAGTCGTACAAGTTGGAGAAGACCAGGAACAGGGCAACCCCCATCACGATCTCGGGCGTTACGAGAGGGACGAGCATCAGGAAGTTGGCGGGTCGGGCGCCCCGTCCACGCCATCGGGCCAGACCGATAGCAAGTGCTACGCCCAACGGGGTCGCGACCAGCATCGTGAGCACAGCCAGTCGAATGCTTTGGAAGAGCGCCAGGCGCAATGAGTCGTCGCGCGCCACCGAGGCGGCATCGTGGAGGTACCACCTCAGCGAAAAGCCCTGCCAGGTCGAACGGGAGCGCCCCGAGTTGAAAGAGAACAGAATCGCCACCGCCACCGGGAGCATCGACCAGAGGATGTAGGCCAGCGTGATGATCCTCAGGGCCCGGGGTTTTCCCCACGGATTGGTGAAGGCCTCGCGCAGAGTCACTCCCGGGCCTCCTTGGTGACCCGGGCGATGTTGAAGAGGTAGTAGAGCATCAGCAGGGCCACCGCGGCCATGAGGATCAGCGTCAGCGCGGCACCGCGGCCTCCCTGGCTCGACGTCTGATTGACGAACTGGTCGATCTGGTTTCCGATCATCCGCGTGCGGGGCGAACCCGAAAGCAGGTTCGGTGTGTAGTAGTCACCGAACATCGGGAGCATGATGATCACCAGACCGGCCAACACCCCTTGCCGCGACAAGGGCACCGTTACCCGGAAGAACGCTCCCGTCGGACTTGCTCCGAGGTCGCGGGCCGCCTCCAGAACCTGGCGATCAATCCGATCCAGAGAGGCATAGAGCGGAAGGATGAAGAAGGGGAGATATCCGTAGACAAGACCGAGTATCACTGTCAGGTGGCGCCCCTCCAGCCAGGCCTGCTCAGGAATGCCGGCGAATCCGACGATCTTGTTGATCAAGCCGTCAGGACTCAGCAGATTGACCCACGCCATCATCCTCATCAGATAGTTGATCCAAAATGGCGCCAGCAGGCCCGCCAGCCACAGGGCCTTGTGCCGGTCGACCCGCCGGGCTACGAAGTAGGCCACCGGATAGCCAACCAGGACGCTTAGCAGCGAAGCAATCACTACATAGAAGATCGTCCTCATGGCAATGACCCCGAGTTGGCCACCGAAGAGATCTACGAGAACCTCTCTGAAGGCGGTGAAGTCCCATTGGAGAGGATTCCATTCGGGAAGTGGCTTCAGGAAGATCGGGTCGATCCCGCCCATGGCAACCGCAAGGACAGCGTAGAACGGCACCAGGAAGAGCAACACCAGCCAGATCAGGCCGGGGGCCGCGAAGGCTGGCCAGGTCCATCGTGCCTGCCCGACCGCTTCAGTTTCCGCCGACTGAAGATTGGTTGGCACTTAGTTGGGGCCCATCACCCGCCGGATTGAGCCTTCGACCAGCCATCCAGCATCAGGGACTCTTGGGAGGCTGAAAGCTGGGTTGGCACAACCGCCCTGGGATTGTCGAAATCTCCGGGCAGGACGATCGCCGATGACAAGTAATCGGGCACCCACTCGTCGGCGACGAGCGCGTCGACGTCCAGGCCGTTCTGGGGAGGCTGGTAACCCACCCAACCGAAGTTCTCCAGCGCGTTGTTCTCATCGAGCATGAAGTTGAGGAACTGATGGGCTAGAACCGGCTTCTGAGCGCCCTTCAGGACCGCCATCGTGTCGTTGGCAATAGAGCCCTTGATCGAGTCACCCACATGGACGGGCCAGGCGTACCTCATGACCGACGGATCGGCGTCCTCGGGGAAATAGAAGGGAGTTGCCACAGTGTCACCCGACCACGCTAGATGGAGACCGAAGCGATCCTCGGGCATGCCGGAGTACACACCGTCGATGGTGTAGCGGATGTCCATCAAATCGACGAGTTCGACCAGGCCGTCGGCGGCGGCGTCGATCTCCGCTTCGGTCGCGACCGACGGATCCACCACTCCGTTGCGAAGCATGACCATGTAGAGGGTCTCGCGGAAGTCGTCGTAGAGGCCCGTTATGCCGCGGTACTTGTCGTTCCAGAACACATCCCACGGATTGGCCAGGCCCATCACGTCGGCGTCGTCCACACGATCCGTCCGCCATGCAATCCCGGTTTGATAGACGACGTAGGGGACCGAGTACAGCGAGCCCTGGTCGTAAAACGGGTTCTGGAGTTGGGGCCAGACGTTCACAAGGTTCGGCAGATATTCGTGGTTAAGCGGTTGGATCAATTTGCCGGCAACAACCTTGGGTATCGACTGTGCGACTGGGAACCAGACGTCGAAACTGACCTCACCCGAGATCAACTTTTGGATGGCCTCTTCCTCGTTGAAGTAGGTCGTCACTTCGATGTCGACTCCGAGCGCTTCCTCGGCCACCGGGATGGTGTCAGGGTTGATGTAGTCGGACCAGTTGTAGACGCGCAACGGCCCCGCCTCTGGAGCGACTCCCGAAGCAATCGCCGGGTTGTCATCGAAAAGATGCTGTGTGACCGGATTCTCAGGGGTTCCAATCAGCACCTCCCCCGCGGCTTCCTCGTCTCCTCCACAGGCGGCGAGGATGGCCGAAAGAGTCGGGAGGCTGACGCCGAGCGCAGTCGACCTCAGAATGAAATCCCGCCGGGTCAAGCCCCGGGTCGGTCTTCTCGGATTCCGCCCTTCACGAGGATGAAAAACCACAGTGGTGCCCTCCGCTTCAATTTGTCTTTATTGAACAGCCGTTCAGTAAAACCTTAACGCCCGCGTTTTGGCGGGGCCACGCCTACGAGGGATTTCATCTTGGTCCCCAACTGCGATGCTGCGATGTCGAGGCACACCTCACGCATAATCGACGCTGACACTGCCGGATCTTGCAGCAGCACCTGGATAGCCAGACCATCGATAAGAGCCGAGAGCATCACCGCGAATCGTTCCGGATCGACCTTTTGGAACTCACCCGCCTTGATGCCATCCTTCACGATCCCGGCGATAGTCGATCGCATCAGATCATCGAGGCGGGCACGCTCAGCCGAGAGTTCGGCGTCGTGCCGGGACCGGGTCCACACGTCGAGCCAGAGCAACCACTCGTTGTCGGGGCGGTCCAGGGGCTCCGATGGAGGACAACTGGCCTCGATCAACTGACCCAGGCGAGCGGCGGCACCTGCTCCGTCTTCCATCCCCTGCTCGACGCCGTCGAAGAACAACTGGTCCCGAAACGCCAGGGTATCCGCCAGCAGCGCGTCCTTGGACGGAAAGTAGTAAAGGATCAGTGCGGGGCTGGCGCCGATCCGCGCCGCCACGTCCGAGATTCGCGCTTCACATAGCCCGCGCTCGGCAATGACTCCGGCTGCCGCTTCAAGAATCTGCCGGCGACGTTCTTCGGTGATGCTGGGACGGGGCACAAATCTCAAGAGTAATGAGTGGTGGGTGGTGGGTGGTGAGTGGCGTGTCCCTGTGGTTGGGTTGCGCGACTTGACAGGACCTGCAGCAACCGGGCCGCAATGTTGGGCCGATAGCCTGGAATGGTGACCCCGGCGCCAACCGTCCTAGCAACCACCGACCTTCCGAGAGTCGATCTGTCTCCCTTGCTTGAGGCTCGGTCGGTCGCAGTCGTTGGGGCAAGCCAACGACCGGGATCGGTCGGCAACCAGGTGATCCGTCAACTGCAGGGAGGTGGGTTCCCGGGTCGAATTCTTCCGGTGAATCCTCGGTACGACCAGGTCGAGGGAATCGAGTGTCTGGACTCGCTCGACATGGCAGGCCCGGTTGACCTGGCGGTACTGGCTCTTTCCAACGACCAACTCGAGACGTCGCTTCAAGAGGCAATTGCCAACCGGACTCGATCGGTGGCGATCTTCGCGTCTTGCTTCGGCGAGGCGAACGATGGCCGACCCCTGACGGCACGGCTGGCCGAACTTGCTCGCCAGGCCGGCATCCCGGTCTGCGGAGGCAACGGGATGGGGTATGTGAACCTCGATCGTCAACTCCGGGTGACGGGGTTCTATCAGCCATTCGACCTCGCCACCGGTGGTGTGACTTTTCTGACCCACTCTGGATCGTTGTTCTCGGCGATGCTTCACAACCATCGAAACATTCGCTTCAACCTGGTGGTGTCGACCGGTAACGAGTTGACGACCCGCATGGACGATTACGTCGCATACTCGCTAAACATGGGAACGACCGCGGTCATCGGGCTCTTCCTTGAGACAGTCCGCGACACGAATGGAATGGCGGAGGCGCTCGCGGCCGCGGCTGCCAGGGACGTGCCGGTAGTCGCACTGAAGGTCGGACGAACGAGCCGATCGCAAAAGGCGGTGGCAACACATTCGGCGGCCCTTGCCGGTGAGTACGAAGCGTTCACCGCGTTCGCGTCTGCCTACAACGTGCATCTGGTCGGGACAATGGACGAGATGGCTGACACCCTGGAGTTGTTCTCGCAGCCGCGCCGAGCGGCCCCAGGCGGTCTCGGCACGGTTCACGACTCTGGAGGTGAGAGATCGCTGCTCATCGACATCGCTGATCGCGTGGGGGTGCAGCTGGCGTCTGTCTCCCAGAAGACCCGCCATCGCCTTAGCGACATCCTCGACCCGGGACTCGAACCCGACAATCCGGTCGACGCCTGGGGAACCGGCCGGGAAGCCACCAACGTCTTCAGGGAGTCGTTGCAGGCGCTGGCCGGGGATGATGCGGTGGGTGTCGTCGCCTTTTGCGTCGACCTCAGCGCCGAGGAGTCGCCCGACGGGAGGTACGGGCAGATCCCGATCGAGGTCAAATCATCCACCAGCAAACCGGTGGTGGTCTTGGGAAACCTGGCCGGATCGATCGATCCGGTCGAGTCGGCCCTCCTCCGCCATGCAGGAGTTCCCGTCTTGCGGGGGACCGAGACCGGCTTGCGCGCTATCGGACATCTCCTAACTCACCGCGAACGCTCGGGACGCAAACGCGGAACGGTGGGACCCCCGCCCGTCACTCTCGATCAGTGGAAGGCGCGCCTCTCCACCGGAGCGACTCTCGATGAAGCTGCCTCGCTTGATCTGCTCTCCGACTTTGGCTTGCCGGTCGTGTCATCGACCAAAGTGCGGAGCCTGGGCGACGCCCTAAACGCCGCCGAAGCCTGCGGATATCCCATTGCATTGAAGATCAGCGGGGTTGCTCACAAGAGCGAAGCGGGTGGCGTCATGCTGGGCGTGGACAAGCCAGCCAGCCTGATCAGGGCTTGGGAAACTCTGGCACCGTTGAGCGAGGAACTAGTGGTTCAACCGATGGCACCGCGTGGTGTCGAGCTTGCCCTCGGAGTGGTGCGAGACGAGCTCTTCGGCCCAATCGTCGTCATTGCCGCCGGCGGCGTGATGATCGAGGCGCTGGCCGACAGGGTGACGGCCCTGCCGCCAATCGATCGGGAGACCGCCCGGCGCCTCCTTGCTGACCTCAAGATCGGGAAGTTGCTGGATGGGGATCTGGGCAGTCCTGCCAGGGATCTCGATGCCGCCGCGGCGGCGATCGTGCGAATGGGCGACTTGGCCGCTCATCTTGGTCACCTCGTCGAATCGATCGACCTCAACCCCCTGATCCTCCTCGAGTCCGGCTGCGTGGCGGTCGACGCTCTGGCCGTTGGGAGAGCCGGCCCGATCTCCTAGCTCGACGCGGTCGGCTAAAAAGACAGTATGTGCTTTGACGCCGATTCCCATCCTCCGATAGAACCCGTGGCGGGAGCAGCCACCGACCATCATCGGTCTGCCCTCACAGCTTCCGATGGCAACGAGTTCGCGATCTACGAGGCCTTCGCCGGCGACGGCGAAGCGACCGGAGTCGTCATCTTGCCCGACGTTCGCGGCCTCTACCACTTCTACGAGGAGCTCGCCGTGAGGCTCGCCGAGGCGGGCCATGACGCCATCGCTATCGACTACTTCGGCAGAACGGCCGGCATCGGCGATCGCAGCGACCAATTCCATTATCAGGAGCACGTGCCGCAGGTGACCCATGAGGGCATGACTGCCGATGTCGCGGCTGCCGTTGCGCGCCTTCGTGAGAGCAATCCAGACCGCCGGATCTTCACGCTCGGATTTTGCTTTGGTGGTTCCAGCGCCTGGCAGCAAGCTGCCTACGGACATGGTCTCGCTGGCGCTATGGGCTTCTACGGTCGCCCTGACGGCCAGCGCCCGCAGGGAGCGCGGACTCCTATCGATCTGGCTCCGGAGATGACCTCACCGATTCTTGCCCTGATGGGCGGAGCCGACCCCGGCATTCCGGCGGAGACTGTGGCAGCCTTCGACCAGGCCCTCACCACAGCCGGCGTCGAACATGAAGTCGTGACTTACGAGGGCGCTCCTCACTCATTCTTCGATCGCAAGTACGACGAGTTCGCCGACGAGTCGGCGGATGCGTGGACGCGGGTCCTCAAGTTCATCCGGTTGCATTGAGGTTTGAGTTCTTTGGTATGTAGGCGTCGCTTCTCTACTTCTTTGGGTGTCCCGCCGCTCAGGGCCGATCCTTCATTCGGTGGTTCTTCTCCTGCCCGATAACCGGCTCCATCCCTCCCGGGTGGCGGTGCCACACAGCAGTGAGGGGACATGGGAGAATCCCAATCACTTTTTCTCCGGACGAAAGGCCACGCCGGTGACAAGTTCATCTGAGCCAGCCCTCGAAGATCGTCTGATAGGTGCCGCCATAGGTGCGCTGGAACTGCAATCAATACATGTGGGCCGGAGACTCGGGCTCTATGAGTCGCTGCGGAGCCCTCGCACCGCGGCAGAACTCGCCGACCACGCCGGGATCGACCCCCGATACGCCCGCGAGTGGCTCGAGCAGCAGGCAGTGGCAGGCTTCGTGTCGGTCGACGGCGAGGTCGGCAACGACTACCTGGATCGGGTTCGATTCTGGCTCGACCCCAGGCAGCTGGCGGTTCTGGTCCACGAAGAGGATCCGGCCCATGTCTCTCCTCTGGCCGACATGGTCGCGGGTGGCGGACTCGTCATCGATCAAGTCGTCGAGGCCTATCGCACCGGGCAAGGAGTTCCCTACGCTGCCTACGGAAAGTCGTTCCGAGATGGTCAGGCCGGCATTAACCGACCGGCTTTCGTCAACGACCTTTCCTCGACGTGGATCGAGGCGGTGCCTGAAGTCGCCGCCCGACTCCGGGAAGGCGGCAGAATCGCCGACCTTGGAAGCGGAACTGGCTGGTCGACGATTGCTATGGCCAGGGCCTTTCCGAAAGCCACCGTTATCGGCTTTGATTCCGACGAGGCCAGCGTCACCGACGCCCGCGCCAACGCCGACACCGCCGGCGCAGCTGTTCAGTTCATTGCAGCGGACGCCTCCAAGATGAGCGAACACGGGCCTTTTGATCTCGTTCTGATCCTCGAGGTGCTCCACGACCTTGCCCGCCCGGTCGAGGTTCTTGGGGCGGCCCGACGCTCGCTGAGCAACGACGGGGTGGTTCTCGTGGCTGACGAAAAGGTGGCCGAGAGTTTCCAACCGAAGGGTGACGACCTCGAGCGGATGATGTATGGCTGGAGCGTGACCTACTGCCTGCCTGCATCGATGGCCGAGGAGTCGTCGGCCGCCCTCGGGACTGTGCTCCGCCCATCCCAGCTCAAGAGTCTCGCTGGACAGGCCGGGTTCTCTCGCGTCGACACGAGCGACATCGACGCCGGCTTCTTCCGCCTCTACGCCCTTCGCCCCTGACCGGGGGGTGGCCCAATCGAACCCGCCGCAGCCGCCGACTGCGAGAAGATCCTTCAATCGTGGTGGGGCCAGCCGGTCAACACCGTCACCGCCGCCGCCTTCATTGCGGCCGGAGGGCTCGTTTGGTTTCGCCGCCGTGACGCCGCTACCGGTGCACTGGTGGCATCCATCGGCGTCGGCTCGATTGCGTTTCACGGCCCGATGCCGCCCTGGAGCGAGTTCGTCCACGATGTCTCAATCGTTGTCACCCTGGTCTGGGTGCTTCTTGTGGAGAGGAAACGAACCCAGCTTTGGCCGTTGGGTTTTGCTCTGGCGGCAGCGGCATCGATCACGCCGGCGATCGCCGACCCGGTCCAAGCCGTGGTGGCCGTCGGGGTGCTCGCAGCAGTCTCGCTTCCGAAAGAGCATCGGGGCCGTCGGTTGCAGTCCGTTGCAATCCTGGCCTTGGGCGGCGTTGTTGGCACGCTCTCGCGAACCGGTGGGCCGTTGTGCAATCCGGACTCGCTCTGGCAGGGCCACGGTTTCTGGCATCTCGCTGCTGCTACCTCGCTGGCCATCTGGGGATTGGCAATCCGTCCATCTCAGTAGGAACGAACGCCCGTTTTGGCGCGGAGCACTGCTCCCCTGGTGTCGATCCTCCGCGCCAAAAGCGGCGATTCCGTTCAAGCCTGGACCGAACTTCTGAATCGCTTGGCATCCTGGTCACGACCGGGCCAAGCTGTCGACTATGTCCGAGCAGCCCTCCGACGTCGTCGCTCTCGCAGTCCTGCGACACCCAACGAGGATGCGGATCGTCGCCGCGAGCCAGAACCCGGTGACGGTCGAGGAGATCGCCGGCCAACTCGGCATGCCGGTCACCCGCCTCTATCACCACGTGGACCGACTGCGATCGGTCGGCCTGATGGAAGTCGTCGGCGAGAAGAAGCAAGGAACGGCTGTTTCGTCGATTTTCCGAGCGACGGTCACCGACCTGGCGGCCAACGGTTCATTCGACGACGTCGGCGTGGCGTTGGAAGATGCCCGGCGTGACGCTATCTCGAGCCGCCAAGGCGACGTACGAGCGTTCGGGAGGACGGCTGCAGAAGTGCCGCGCGCGGCCGCCGAGGGACTGGCGGCGATGATCGAGGAGGCGGTACAGGCTTTTCGCGACGCTGACGAGGGCGAAGGCGACCTTTTCACCTTCACGTATCTACTGGCTCCGTTGGCCGGTGGTCAGCCACCTCTCTGGGTCCGGGCGGTTAGAGCCGATGAGGTCGGCCACTTGCAACGGGTTCTGTACGACGCCGTCTCATGGGATCCGGACCGCGTCCTCCCCTCCTTTGAGATCGTCGTGAACCATCCACAGCTACTTCGTTATCGCCGGGACTGGGGCAGGACTGGTGACCTCGGGGTGGTGGCGGAACTTGGTGGGACGGTGGTTGGCGCCACCTTCTGCAGGCTCTTCACCGAGGAGGACCACGGACACGGATTCATCGACGACCGCACTCCCGAACTCGCCATCGCGGTGTGGGACGGTCATCGTGGCGGCGGCATCGGATCACGCTTGCTCGTGGCTCTCGAAGATGCGGCCAGAGACGCGGGCATCGACCGGCTCAGCCTCAGCGTCGACAACGAAAATCCTGCTCGCCGCCTGTACTTGCGATGCGGATACCAGCCGGTTTCATCCGACGAGGGCGGCGTCCGCATGGTCAAAGAGCTCTGAGCAAGTCTCAGGGGTCGCGCTTGGCGCCAATGATCGCCTGCGTGATTGTGTCCCCGACGTTGTCGGTGATCTCGAGCTTGCCGATGACGTCGACCATTCCGGCCCGGGCAAACGCTCTCTTGGGCTGGGTCTGCACGCCCGTGAGAACGACCTTGATTCCGAGGTCGTTG
>DATLEZ010000026.1:0-11311 GCA_035525055.1 Acidimicrobiia bacterium
AGGGCAAGTCCCAGGGCCGGATTGGTACCGGGTCCTCCCTCCCATTCGACCAGGAGCCCGATTCCCCCCAATGCCAGAATGAAGCCCGGGACCAGACCCCGGTGCATCCGCTCTGCGTCGATCAGAAGGTGGGCAAAGGCCACCGTCGTCAAAGGGATCAGCCCGACCAGAAGCGCAGTGACCGACGCCGAGAGATGTTCGAGGCCGAGGGTCATCAGGATCGAAGGCGCCGCCATATTGATGACCCCGAGCATCGAGCCCTTTCGCCAGGTGTCCGTGTTGAGACGCTTCAGCTTGCCGGTGGCTGCCAGGACCGTCAGCAGGCTGGCGACCGCGAATAACAAGCGAATGGGCAGCAGTTCGAGGGCGGTGACGCCGCGGCCGAGGATCACCTTGGCGAGCACGCTGCCGGATCCGAAACCGAGGGTGGCGGCAATGAAGGCCACTCCCGGGGCGTGCGGAATCAGCGATCGGAGGCGCATGCTGCAACTCTACGGTCGTCAGAAAGCACCTCCCGCTGAATGCGTAATTCGGTCTGAGAGTCCCCGGAAACCGGGAGTCTTGCGCCAGGTTTCGTCTGATCCGGGAGCGTTGCGCCAAATTTGTCGACGAGGCCAGCTGAATCCGGTTTCCTTCGCTGATGGATTGGACAAACCTCAAGCCTTGGAAGGTTGAACCCGTGCCTTCGCTCAAACTGACCCACTACCCGGGAATCGGCTCGGGCCTACCATCGGTGGCAATGGCTCTGGTAGCACTCGCACGCGGGGACCTTCCCGGAACTGACACCGATCGCCGTGTCTCCATCCTCCCCGGGCGGATTACTACTCCAACTTTGGCCTCGTTCGTCAGGTCGGTGTCCAATGTTGACGAAGTGGGCGTGACCGAGCGCGTCGCCTCCCTCGGCACGAGGTCCATCAAGAAGGATTCGAAGATGGACGCCCTCACGCTGGCGGTCCGGATGATGGACCTGACCACACTCGAAGGAAAGGACACTCCGGGCAAGGTGGCCCAGATGTCGTCCAAGGCAATTCGCCCCGACCCGGTCGATCCGTCGGTGCCTTCGGTGGCGGCGGTCTGCGTGTACCCGGCGATGGTGCCGTATGCCCTCGAGGCGGTGGCGGGATCAGGCGTCAAAGTTGCGTCAGTGGCGACCTACTTCCCGTCAGGCCAGATCGACACCAAGTCGAAGGTGGTGGAGACCTCATCGGTTGTGGCGCTGGGAGCCGACGAGGTCGACATGGTCATCGACCGCGGAGCGTTCCTGTCTGGTTCGTACTTCAAGGTCTTCGATGAGATTCGACGGGTCAAGGAAGCCTGTGGTGATCGAGCCCACCTCAAGGTGATCCTCGAAACCGGTGAACTGGGTGGCCTTGATGACGTTCGCCGGGCGTCCATGCTCGCCATGGCGGCCGGGGCCGACTTCATCAAGACCTCGACTGGAAAAGTTCAGCCGGCCGCCACCCTGCCTGTCACGTTGGTGATGCTCGAAGCCATCCGCGACTTCTACGCCGCCACCGGGGTCCAGGTAGGAATGAAGCCGGCCGGCGGGATTCGCACCGCCAAAGATGCGATCCGCTACCTCGTTGTGCTCAACGAGACCCTTGGCTCCGCCTGGATGACCCCGGACTGGTTTCGCTTTGGTGCCTCGACCTTGCTCAACGATGTACTTATGCAGATACGTTGGTTGAAGACCGGTCGATATCAGTCAGCCGATTACTTCACGAAGGACTAGGAGTGGTGAGTGTTGAGTGGTGGGTGGGAGGCAATCGATGACCAAGGCTGAGTTGTTGCCGGCGCCGAGCCCGCCGCTCGACTGGAAATATGCGCCTTCGCGCGAGTCGACCGACATCGTGTCATTGAATGAACGGTACGGGCTCTTTATCGACGGCAAGTTCCGGGCGCCACTTTCGAAGAAGTATTTCCCCACCATCAACCCGGCCACTGAAGAACCCCTGGCCGAGGTGGCTGAGGCGGGGGAGAAAGACGTCAACCGTGCCGTCAAGGCGGCCCGGACCGCCTACGACGATTCGTGGGGTTCGATGCCGGGCAAGGAACGGGCCAAGTATCTCTTTCGCATCGCCCGCATGGTCCAGGAGCGCTCGCGCGAACTCGCGGTGCTCGAGACGATGGACGGTGGCAAGCCGATCAAGGAGTCGCGCGATGTCGACCTGCCCCTGGTCGCGGCCCACTTCTTCTACTACGCAGGGTGGGCCGACAAACTCGAGTACGCGTTTCCCGGGCTCGACCCGAAGCCTCTCGGAGTCGCTGGCCAGGTGATCCCGTGGAATTTCCCGATGATGATGCTGGCCTGGAAGGTCGCTCCGGCGCTCGCGACTGGCAACACCGTCGTTCTGAAACCGGCCGAGACCACACCATTGTCCGCATTGACTTTCGCGGCCCTGGCGGCCGAGGCGGGGCTCCCTCCCGGGGTGCTGAATGTCATCACCGGGGCCGGTGCCACCGGTGCGAGCCTGGTCAATCATCGCGACGTTGACAAAGTCGCCTTCACCGGCTCGACCGCCGTCGGCAAGCTCATCCGCAACAGCCTTGCCGGGACCGGCAAGAAGGTCACCCTGGAGTTGGGTGGCAAGGCTGCCCACGTCATCTTCGATGATGCACCGATGGATCAGGCCATCGAGGGTGTCATCAACGGCATTTTCTTCAACCAGGGGCATGTGTGCTGCGCAGGGAGCCGACTATTCGTCCAGGAGTCGATCCACGATCGGTTCGTCGACAAGCTGAAGCGACGATTGTCGACTCTGCGAGTTGGCGATCCTCTCGACAAGAACACCGATGTCGGTGCGATCAACTCGGCAGAACAGCTGGCCAAAATCACGGAACTCGTTGCGATCGGCCAGGCCGAGGGAGCAGAAATGTTCCAGCCCGATTGTGTCCTGCCGCGCAACGGCTTCTTCTTCAGGCCAACTCTCTTCACCGGGGTGAGTCAGAGTCATCGGATCGCCCAGGAAGAGATCTTTGGACCTGTCCTTTCAATCATGAGTTTCCGGACTCCGGAAGAAGCGATCGAGAAAGCCAACAACACTCCTTATGGGTTGTCAGCGGGCGTGTGGACGTCGAAGGGTTCACGGATTCTGTGGATGGTCGATCGCCTTCAGGCCGGTGTGGTGTGGGCGAACACGTACAACAAATTCGATCCCGCTTCCCCGTTCGGCGGTTACAAGGAGTCTGGTTTCGGACGCGAGGGTGGACGCCATGGGCTGTTGGCATATCTCAAGGGCATCACATGAGCCGCCTTGATGTTCGCAAGACCTACAAGCTCTACATCAACGGAGAATTTCTGCGATCGGAGTCGGGTCGCACGTATCCGGCGCTCGATTCCAAGGGTGAGGTGCTAGCCCGCGTGGCCCTAGCTTCCCGCAAGGATCTGCGTGAAGCCGTGCGGGCGGCCCGGAGTGCTCAGACCAAGTGGGCCGAAAGGTCCGGATACAACCGTGGGCAGATCCTCTATCGGATCGCTGAGTTGATGGAGGACCGCAGAGCAACGTTCGAGGAGCAAGTCGAAGATGGCGGAGCGAGCCCGGTCCGAGCCCGGACCGAGGTCGCCAACTCCATCGATCGAATGGTCTGGTACGCCGGGTGGGCCGACAAGTTCTCTCAGGTCTACGGAAACCTCAACCCGGTGGCGGGGCCGTTCTTCAACATCTCGGCCCCGGAACCAACCGGTGTGGTCGGAGTGATTGCGCCTCATGATCCCTCACTTTTGGGCCTGGTCTCACGTCTCGCACCCGTGATAGTCAGCGGCAACGCCGCGGTGGTGCTCGCCTCTGAATCGCAGCCGATGCCCGCCATCACCTTTGCCGAAGTGCTGGAGTCCTCGGACGTTCCCCCGGGCGTGGTGAACATCCTGACCGGAAGCCAATCCGAGTTGGCGCCCTGGCTGGCGGATCACATGGACGTCAACGCCGTCGACCTGGCAGGCGCCGATGATGGCCTTCGGGTCAGGATCGAACAGGGTGCAGTCCACAACGTGAAGAGGTTGATCGGCACCGACGAGAACCTTGACGGGCAATCCCCCTACCTGATCGCCGCCTTCACCGAGACGAAAACGGTTTGGCACCCGAAGGGGCTCTAAGAGCGTGGTACGTGGTACGTGGTACGTCTAGATCCGGGAACGGAGCAACCCCTATTTTTGGCGCGGAGGAACGACACCAGAGAAGCAGAACTCCGCGCCAAAACCATCGCACCGTGAAGGAGCGTCTTGTCGCCGTCGACTTTCCTCTGGCACTGCGCGCAACTCTCGCTCCGCTTGGAGGGCACTTTCGGCCGGACGGATGGTGGGCGCCTATGCGAACCCCGGAAGGGCCTGCCACGCTGCACCTTCGTCGGACCGGAAAGGCGGTCGAGGCCTTTGCGTACGGAGTAGGAATGTCATGGGCCCTCGAATCGGTCCCGGGTCTCCTCGGGATCGACGACCACCCCGAGGACTTTCGCACCGGCCATCCCCTCATCGGCGAACTGCACCGTCGCAACCCCGGGTTGCGGATCGGCCGGACGGGCAGGGTCTTCGATGCACTTCTGGTGGCGATCGTGGCGCAGAAAGTGACGGGCAAGGAAGCCGGCCTTGGTATGAGACAACTCACGCGCATCTACTCCGAGCTGGCGCCCGGCCCGATGCCGTTGCGGCTTCCTCCTGATCCGGAGCAGCTGGCCGCGGCCACCTACTTCGACCTTCATCCCCTCGGCATCGAACAGCGACGCGCCGACACGATCCGAAGAGTCGCGTCTGACGCGGTTCGTATCGAGCGGCTTGCGGGCGTTAGCCCGGCGGACGCTTGTACCTATCTCGAGCGGATCCGCGGGATCGGCGTGTGGACATCGGCCGAGACCGTCGTCGTTAGTCATGGTCACACCGATGCCGTTTCGGTGGGCGACTTCCACCACAAGAACGAAGTCGCCTGGCATCTCACCGGGCGGCCCCGCGGGACCGATGACGAGATGGTCAAACTGCTCGAGGAGTTCAGACCCCATCGGGCCAGGGTCATGCGACTCCTCGCCACGCTCGGCCATGCCCCCGCCTTCGGCCCACGGATGCCGATCCGATCTATCGCGGAGATCTAGAAGCGTTCTACGTTCTACGTTCTACGTTCTACGTCGGAATATGGCGTCCCACCAGGCGATCATCTCGTTACGCGGGATTTGAAGGTAAAACGTAGAACGTAAAACGTGTCACGGCTTTGTTACGAACTCGGCGATCAGGTCGGTCACCAGGTTGGGGCTCCGGGCCTCCATGTGGGTGGCGCCGGGTAGTTCTTCCAACGCGACGTCGATGCCCGCATCGGCCGCCGCCTCTGCCAGCAGTTCGCTCGATCGGATCGGGACCAGATCGTCACCGGTGCCGTGGACCAGCAACATCCTCAAGTCGGGGTTGTCATCGAGATAGGAGTAGGGACTCCCTGCCTCCCACGGAGCAGAATCCTCCTCCAACCTCGTCCCGAAGTATCCGGTCAGGACAGCCGAATAGAGGGTCGGATCGTACGGGCCGGCCAGGCCTACAAACCGATCCACCACCACTTCGGCGCCGACATCACAGTCCCGTCCGAAGAGGTCGCCGGCCAGGCTCACCACCGACCCGATGTGGGCACCGGCCGAATGGGCGACAACCGTCAGAGGTCCGGTCGAGGTTGTGAATTCGGGAGCCGTCGAGACGGCGAATCGGATGTCACAGGCGACATCGTCAAAGCTCTCGGGGTAACCACCTACAGAGGTCCGATAGGTGGAGTTGAACACCACGATGCCCGCCGAGGCAAGGGAACTGGCGAGTGGTTCCATCGAGGCGGGACTTCCTCCAAACCAACCACCGCCGTGGAGCATCACCACCACCGGAAAATCGCCCGGCTCCCGGGGTCCGTAAATTTCGACTGGAAGCCCGGCCACGAGGTCGACACCGATCCGATTCGCTGGTGCGGGTGTCGTCTCGGTGTTCGTCGAGGGGGGCGACACCGTCGTCGTGGTGGTGGTCGGGCCACTGTTCGACGAGCAGGCGACCACGATCATCAAGGCCGGCAGCGGCCATCGGATCGATCTCAATGTGGCAGCAAGCGGGCCGCAGCTTCGTCGAGCAGCCAGGTCACCTCGGGAGGGCCTTCGGCTACCGCAGTGGCCGGATACGGCTCTCCGGCCATGATCTCGGCGACTCGCTCTGCTTTTCGCTCGCCCTCGACCATGAAGAAGATCTCGCGAGCCGTGTGCAGAAAGGGATGGGTGGCGGTCAACCGCCAGGTGTCCAGTTGGTCGACGAAGTTGGCCACGAACCATCTTCGGTCCACCTTGAGGGCGACTGTGTCCGGAAAGAGGGATGCGGTGTGACCGTCATCCCCCAGACCGAGAAGGACGAGGTCGGGCGGGTGGTCGGCCGGGTGGATCGAGCGCATTACCGCCTCGTAGTGTGCGGCCGATTCCTCAGGTTCGAGCCAGGGGGCCCAGCGTGGTCTGTGGAACGTCGCGTTGACGTGATTGAACAGGGCCTCTGCGGCCATGAGGCCGTTGGAGTCTTCGTGATTCAACGGGACCCAGCGCTCGTCGGCGAGCCACACGTCGACCCGGTCCCAATGACATCTGAGGCCCCGCATGCTGCGGTATGTCGGCGCCGGCGATGAGCCGCCCGCGAGACCTAGCGAAACCCGCGGTCCGGGGGCGTCATGCAGCCGGGCGGCGATCAGTTCGGCCGCCCCCACTGCCAGTGCCGCCGGATCGGCGAACACCTCGACACCGACGGTGGTCATGAAACCTCCGGCAGCGCCAGCCGCAGATGCTGTTGGACCTCCTCGAGGCCGGTCGTGTAGGCATTCAGCTCTTCGCGCAGGCGACGAACTTCGTCGATGGTCTGGTCCGGGCCTGTCGAAGTCAGTGCGATCGAGTGGGCCTTGACCGCCAGCGTGTCGACGCCGGTGATGGTGGCGAGGATCCGCGACACGACCTCGTCGCGGCGGCGCCTGATGCCGGCAACCTCGGTGATTTGAGCTTCGATCTCCTCCCTCACTGGGCCGGCCGCCAGGTTCTGAAGACGACCGTCGAGCTGGCGCTCGTCGACCGTGCTGAGAAAACGATCAGCCCGTTGGACCCACACGACCGAGTCGTACATGCGCCGGAGCGTCTCGGTAACCCGGGCCATCAGGCCCTCGTTTTCTCCGCCTTGCCAGCTCTCCATCGCTTGTTCAAGCCGATCTCTGGCCTCGAGGGCATGCACCATCAGTGTGAGATGCTCGGGCCCGAGCACGGACAAGTCCCGATCGAACTCGGGTGCCACCATCTTGGCTGCCAATTTCGGATCGCGCAGATGGAGCAGGGCCGACGTCACGAAACCGACTGCTCCCGCCCCGGCGATGAAAGCTGCAGGGATGCCAAGCACCACACCAGCGCCGACCAGTCCAACGGTGGCGGCGACTCCGGCCGGTCGAAACATCGCTCGCAAGAGCCGCTGGCTCTTGCGCGTCACCGGGTTGTAGCGGAAGACGCTTCCCAATCGGTCTGGCCCAGTTTTGTTTGCCCCAGGTCTGTTTGGCATGTTCAGAAGTTCGAGATCACCTGTTGGAACACCGCTCGAATCGTCAGAGGGTTCGTCGCCTGATACAGCCGGGCCTGCGACGCATTGGCTATCGCGGTGAGCTCGGTGATCGATGCATCCTGCCCGTAGGCGACCGGGAACACCCTGACGACATCCCGCTCGTTCGATCCGAGGAATCGGACCAGCGGGTCGAGCTCACATCCCGGGGGATTGTCATCGCACATCCCATCCGTCAGTAGAAGAACGGCGTTGATCTTCGTCTGGTCGAAGTTGTCCCTGACTGCTTGTACCGCGGCCATGGTCGAGTCGTACAAGCCGGTGCCACCGTGGGCCTGGAGGCCCTGGATCGTCTCCTCCAACTCGTCGCGGATACCGGCGAGCGGGGCAGGGGGAATAAGCTCCAGGTAGTCCAGGTCACCGTCGAGATCGGTTGAAAACACCCACAGCCCGATCTCGTCCTCCTGCTTGAACTCGTCGAGACTTGTGATGACGGCTTCCTTGGCAAGCTCCAGCTTCGAGAAACCGTCACCGGCGAGATCGGCCATCGAACCGGAAACGTCGAGGAGGATGATCACTCGGGCGGTCTTGCGGTTCAATTCCCAGTTGTCCACGAGAGCCGAGAGAACTTCGGGCGACGGGGTGGCGAGCTCTGTGTCGGGCTTGCCAGGGTTGAGCCCGTTGGCGGCGTTGATCGGGTCGCCGATGGCCACCGCAGGATTCCCGGGTCGGAACCCGAACTCCAGGACCCGTCGCTGGTTGTCGGGATCGTCGATGACAAACGTGCGGAAAGCTGCCGCGGCCTGGCGGGCGACGTCGGTGACCCAGTCGCCGTCGAGGATGAAGGCCGGGTTGTCCGAATAGAGAGTGCCCTCGCTCGGATAGACAGCCACCAATGGGACTCGTGGGGCGGGCCCGGGGGTGCCGGTATCAGCCGGGTCGCCGCGGTTGTAGGCAATGATCGAGACTTCCTCGACTGCGACCGCCGACGCGTACGTGAGTCCGCGGCCCTCCTGATCGGCCCGGTACATGTTGTCGAGGAACGTAAGGGTGGTGTCGCCGTAGTGAACGGTTGCTGCTTCGACTCCGCGGACGAACTCGACTACTTCGGGATCGGTGAGGTCAGCCTCGGTTAGCCCGGAGGTCTTACCGGTGGCTGCGTAGTAAATCGCAGCCGTGGCCGCAAGCCCGGACGTGGAAAAGTTGGGATTGGTCTTTCCGAGCCGGAAGTCGCCCCACTCCGGGTGGTCGAGGGATCCCCAGCCTTCCGGGTCCGAGGAAAGGGCGAGGATGTCAGACCAGCCGATGTCGGCTTCCGGCCAACCCAGCGCCTCGGCCATGGGACGGGGCATGCCCAGCACCAACGGGGTCAGCATGATCCTCTGGAAGTCGTTCGCGATCGGAGTCAACCCCTGCTCCGCAAGGCGCTGGTTGACGATGCCACCCCAAGTGCTGGCGGAAGGACTCCACAAAACCGGAGCCGGCCCGGCGGACCCGTCGGTCGGCCAACCTTCGGAGAGCATGCGGGCGGCGGCGCCTGACGAAACCCGGTAGACGGTGATGGCTGCACATTCGCCGTCGAACTCCTGGCCGGTGGCATTGAAGGTCTCGGCCAGTCCCGTGAGCAATGTGAACTTCTCCGGCGAGGTGGCGACCGGCACTTCTGTGCAGCCCGAGGGCACGGAGTTGTTCGTGGTGGTGTCGGTGTCGGTCCCGGAAGAACAGGCACCGAGGACAGTTGTACCCAGCAGGAGCAGGACAACAAGGGGCGGAATTGTTCGGTTGCGGATCATGAGTACCTCATCCTCCCACCACTGACTGCCAACTCGATATCAGACCCGGCTTCTCGGCCTCGGTCGCAGCCGGCAGCTCAGACCCTGGCGTCCCGAGGTCTCGCAGAAGGTTGGTGGCTTCTCCTGTCGACGGTCTCAGGCCCAGGCTACCGAGAAGGGACTGAATGTCTTCGGCCAAAAGCCGCTCAACCAAGTTTCGGGCCCCCCGGCCCTCTCCGTAGGCGGAAATCGTGAGAAACGGCCCCGGATCCGGATAGAAGACCACGAGGCGGCCGGCGCGGGCCCGGGCGTTCTCCAACTGCGAGGCTATGGCGGCCTCCGAGGCCACCACTGCATCGGCCCGGCTCGGAAAGAGGACCAGGTCGGCGAGAAGCTGACCACCCTCCGGGGCCCGCAACCGGACCGACTCTCCCAGATCCGGTGGGGGACTGGCCGCAGCCACCAGCCGCCAGGCCTCCAAGTCGGCGATGCCCTCGGTCGGGTCGGCGAGCCCGATCAGCATGGTGCCCCAGTTGGCGGGGCCACCCAGGTCGTCCCACGTTTGCCCGGCATTCTCGACCAGGCACTGGATGTCGACCGCTCCACAACTCCGCTCGAGAGTCGGAGCCCGTTCACCCCACATAGCGACGGCCACCGGAGACCTGGCGAAGGGCTGCGCGGTCAGTTCGGGGGTCATGTCGCCCGCGAAGTTGATCACAAGCGTGTCGGCTGGAATCTCTCCCGGTGGCAGGGACCGGCGTGACGTGCCGAGAACCTGAGCCAGTCCGTCACAGGCAAGTTGCAGCGCCGGTGGGCAGGCCAGGGCTACATCGGGATCTTCGACGCCGGTGACCGTAGTCGTGGATGATGAGGGGGATCCATCCCTAGTTACGACCCACCCAATTGCAAGAACCAGACCACCGACCGCAAGAGCGACGAAGCCGGCACGCCATCCACTCATAGTTGGCCACTCATGCTGGGAGGATCACTGCACCGATGGTAGGTGTCAGCGGGTGATGAGGACACCCAGGTAGGACATGCCCGCTACCAGGACCCAGGCGGCCATCCCCAGTGCTAGCGGTCTCCCTCCCAACCTGCGAAGCCGACCCAGGTCGACTCCGAATCCCACGCCGACGAGCGAGACAGTGAAGAGGAAACTCTCGACCTGACGGATCGGGTCCAGCCAGGAATCGGGAATGATCCCGGTTGACCGAACTCCAACCATCAGTAAAAAGCCGGCCACAAAGAGCGGCAGCAGGGGAGGCCGGGAGGCGTTTTCCACAGACGTGTTGCGCCTCCGGGCGAGGGCGACCCCGACCACCAGAGGTGCCAACAGAGCGACGCGGGTGAGCTTGACGACGATTGCCGCAGTCAGCGCCTCATCACCGTTGGTAGAAGCGGTGGCCACCGTTTGGGCGACGTCATGGACGGCGCCGCCAACCCACGTGCCGAAGTCCCCCGGTGTCATCCCGACGACGGCTCCCAGCAGTGGCAAGACGACGATCGAGAGGCTGCCGGCCAGCGTGACCAGGCCTATGGCATAAGCCGCTTCCTCTTCGTCACCTCGGATTACGCCGTTCATCGCCGCCACCGCTGAGACGCCACAGATCGAATAGCCGGTCCCGATCAGGAGAGAGAGGTCGGCTGAGATCCCCATTCGACGACCAATCCACTGGGTGCACAAGAAAGTGACCGACAGCACCATCATCACGACGACGAGGCCGGGTAGCCCGATGGCTGCCAGATCGTCGAGGGCGACCCGTAAACCGATCAGGACCACCCCGATGCGGAGGAGGCGTGAGGCCGCCAAACGCATGCCGGCCCGGGCCGAGGCGATCTCAACCGTGTTGCCGGCGAGGATGCCGAGAGCCACGGCAATGATCAGCGGCGAAATCAGGTTGGCCGCACTCCCGATAAGGCGGGCCACCAATGCCAGTAGGACGGCAACGAGCAAGCCCGGGCCGACCCCGGCGAGGGGTTGGGGGTTTGGTTCTCGTACGCTTCGCTGCATGGTGTC
>DATLEZ010000027.1:0-17747 GCA_035525055.1 Acidimicrobiia bacterium
CGACCGTTGGGCGGTGATGAACGCCAACACATCCGCCGTTGTCACCTCCACCGGGTCCTTCGGGACCAGAGTGAAGAACACCTTCAAATCGAACCCGGCCGCCAGCACCGTGTTCGGCCGACACCGAGCCGCAGCGAACTCCGAGATAGACATCCACCACCGGATGACCAAGCCGAACCTCGACCCCCTCCAACGCCGAAATCCCCCGCAACATCAGGGGATCTTGAGGGTGGAGCTGAGGGGATTTGAACCCCTGACCTCTTGCATGCCATGCAAGCGCTCTGCCAACTGAGCTACAGCCCCGAGAAACCTGAAATCTGGGTGAATTGGGAAGGGTACCAGCCGCTCAGGGAGCCTCAGATACGGCCGGGGTCCAGTCGACGACCGGCGCGTCTCTCCAGAGTCGCTCGAGGTCGTAGTACTCGCGAGTCGACGGCTGGAACACGTGAACCATGATGTCGCCGTAGTCGAGCAGCACCCACTCGGCCTCAGGCCGGCCCTCGTCACGCAGTGGCTTTCTGCCCGCCTCCTTGAGCCGCTCCTCGACATGGTCTGCCAGGGATTGGGTATGAGGCCGGGAGTTCCCGGTGGCTATCACAAACACCTCGGTGATCACAAACAGGTCCCCGACTTCCAACAGGACGATGTCCTGGCCCTTCTTGTCGGATATGGCGTCTGCTGCCAACCGGGCAAGTGTCACTGCGTCTACGGTTCCAACCTCCTTGCTTCGGGCGACATTAGACCCGGGGTGGGACATACTCGGAGTCGTTTCCCCAACCAGCTGCCCAAAGGACCATGACCGACCTCACACAGCTTCTGGCCTCCACCGACATCACGATCGCCGTAGTCGGAGCGACTGACAGCCCTAGCAAGTATGGAGGCATCATCTATCGCGACCTCAAGGGCCTTGGCTACCGGGTGAGGGCTGTGAATCCCAACCGAGAGACGGTGGATGGGGACGAGTGCTACCCGAACCTGGCAGCTCTGCCGGAACGTCCCGACATCATCGACGTGGTTGTGCCACCCGAGACCGGCCTGGATGTGGCCCAGGAAGCAGTTTCCCTGGGTTACGAGAACCTATGGCTGCAGCCGGGCGCCGAGGGCCCTGCCCTCGAAGAGTTTCTTCGAACGAAGAAGGTGCACTACCTCGCTGACAGCTGCATCATGGTCAGCAGCCGCCGGGTGCTTCGGACCCACTAGCGCTCGCCGTCAGCTCTGGGGCTTCTCCTGATAAAGGGCCCTTTCGACCATGTAGTCGTAAACCCCGTCGGGGATGAGAAAGCGCACGCCGGTGCCGGCCATGAACCTCTCCCTGATCATCGTCCCGCTGACTGGCAAGGCAGGCATATCGAGCCACGTTGGGGCACCAATCGCAGACTCGACTTCGGCCCGTTCGGTCCCGGGGCGGGGCAACACCGCGACCCGAACCCTCTCGAGCACTTGATCGGCTTTTTCCCAGCTGGGCAGGCCGCGGGCGGCGTCTGCTCCAAGAATCAGGACAATCTCTTCAGAAGGCTCGAAGGTCGCCAGGGTGTCGATCGTGTAGGTCCATCCGTCGCGGTGAACCTCACGATCATCGGGGACGAAATATGAGATTCCCGCAGTCGCGATTTCCGTCATCCGCCAGCGGTCCCCGGCGGAACTGACCTTGCGATCAGCCTTCTGCCAGGGCGAACCGGCAGGTAGGTAGATGACCCGGTCAAGCCCGAGCTGACGATACGCGACTTCTCCGGCCAGGAGGTGGGCGATATGGGGAGGATCGAAGGTTCCCCCGAGGAGGCCGCTGCGCACGTCGACGAGGATAGGAACCACGAAGGTCGCCACCGATCCAACCGGTCCGACGAGTCCGGGCGGTGGCGCGGCCTGGAGGTGGCAGGAGGTAAAGGCGGGTGGGATCGCCTGCTGCGCAAACGAGATACGGAAGTGGATCGGTGTACTCACCATTCACCCGAACTGACCAATGCAGGGCCGGCCCACCGTGAGCAAACCCCGACTTCCCCACCACTTCTCCCGCCCCGACCCGTTCTCCGACCTCCACGAGGATCTCGGAAAGGAACGATGCCGACGACTTCAGACCATTCCCGTGGTCGATTGTCACCGACAGCATGCCAGCGACGCTGCCGGCGAAGGTCACGACTCCGGACCCGCCTGCTCGGACTTGGCTCCCGAATCCGGCGGCCAGATCGAGACCCCAGTGCCCGGCATAGACGCCGGTCGGTTCATACGGGCCGACCACCCGCCTGGGGACGGGCGCCTGCAGGCAGAAGGCGACGGCGAGTTCGAGAAACATAGGTCAACCTCTCCGCACGCCGCCCCGTCAACGTACCAACCAGAGAACGTCAGGAGAACCCTTTCGCTCGGTCCGGGCCTGCGACCACGGCCAGTAACCTCAAGCGTTCGAAACGCAAAGGACCCCGGATGACGACACGCATTGGCCTCATGGGCTTCGGCCGAATCGGCCGCAACGTATTCAGGTTTCTGATCGACCACCCCGACCTCGAGGTGATGGCGATCGCCGACATCGCCGATCCCGCCGGTCTGACCTATCTCTTGAAATACGACTCGCTGTACGGACGATTTCCCCAGCCCGTCTCATACGACAACGGCACTCTTCAGGTTGGCGATCGCTCGATTGCCTTCCTCAACTCCAAGGCGGCTGGCGAGGCCGATTGGAAGTCGCTTGGTGTCGACCTGGTGGTCGAAGCAACCGGCAAGCACCGCACCCTCGAGGAGGCACGGGCCCATCTGGCCGCCGGCGCCAAGAAGGTGGTTATCGCCTCCACCCCGGAGAAGCCGGGCGAGGTTCCGGTCCTCCTGCGAGGAATCAACGACAGCGTCTTGACTCCTGACACCGATGTGGTGGCACTCGGCTCCAACACCTCAAACGCGGTGGCGCCGATACTGCGGATCCTCGACAACGCACTGGGCATCGATCGCGCTTTCTTCACGACAGTTCACGCCATCACCAACGACCAGCGCCTGGCCGACGTGCCCGGGACCGGATTCAGGAGCTCGCGGGCCGCCGGCGAGAACATCATCCCGGCCGAGACCAACTCCCCCGAGATTCTCGCTCAGGTCATGCCCGAGTTGAGTGGGCGCATCTCGGCGATGGCCCTCAACGTGCCGGTCATGGACGGTTCAACGATCGACCTCACTGCGATCGTCCGCCAGCCCACCAGCAAAGAGGCCGTCAACGCGGCGGTCGCAGCGGCAGCCTCGGGACGGTTTCGCAACGTCATTGAATTCACCTCTGACCCGATCGTGTCGTCGGATGTCAAAGCCTCGACCTATTCCGGGGTGTTCGACAGCCTGGCGACGATGGTCATGGAGGAGACAATGGTCAAGACCATTACGTGGTTCAACAACGGGTGGGGCTATTCGGCCCGACTGGTGGAGGTATTGGAACTGATGAGCACCCAATTGAGCAACGGTGGTGAGGCATGACGAACACTCCGATCAGAGTTGCCATCAACGGATTCGGGCGAATCGGGCGAGCTGTATTCAGGATCATCGCCCAGCGGCCCGAATCCGGCATCGAGATCGTGGCCATCAATGACCTGGCCGATGACGAGGTCTTGGCCTACCTCTTGGAGTACGACTCGGTGATGGGCCCGTTCGGACAGAAAGTGGAGGTAGCCGACGGCGTGATGACGACTGGCACCCACCAGGTCAGAATGCTGATGGAGAGGAATCCGGCCGCGCTTCCCTGGAAGGACCTCGCCATCGACGTGGTGATCGAAGCGACCGGTGTCTTCCGTACTCGTGAGTCGCTGCAGAAGCACCTCGATGCCGGGGCCAAGCGTGTCATCTTGACCGTGCCGGCGGACGATGACATCGATCAAACTGTCGTGCTCGGCGTCAATGACTCCGAACTCGACGACTCCGACGTCATCGTCTCCAATGCCTCCTGCACCACTAACTGTCTGGCTCCGCTCGTCAAGGTCCTCGACGAGGCATTCGGGATCAAGCGGGGCCTGATGACGACTGTGCATGCGTACACCAACGATCAGCGACTGGCCGACGTGCCCCACCAGGATCTCCGTCGCAGTCGTGCTGCCACCGAGAACATCATCCCCACCACAACCGGTGCGGCGAAGGCCGTCGGCAAGGTCTACCCGAAATTGGCCGGAAAGCTGCACGGCATCGCGATGCGGGTGCCGGTGCCCGACGGTTCGACCGTCGACCTGGTGTTGGAACTTGACAGGTCGGTCTCGGTCGAAGAGGTCAACTCGGCGGTGAAGGCAGCAGCCGACGGAGCGATGTCAGGGGTGATGCAATACACCGATGACCCCATCGTTTCGACCGACATCATCGGCAACCCCCATAGCTCTGTGTTCGACGCCGGTGGCACCCAGGTGTTGGGAGGAACTCTCGTCAAGGTGTTGTCCTGGTACGACAATGAGTGGGGCTACTCGAGCCGCGTGGTCGACCTGATCGAACGACTAGCGAAGCTGAAGGACCCCGTAAAAAGCGCGTAGCTGTTTGTCCCTCGCCGAAGGCGGGGGGAAGGTCCCTGCCGCCGAGGAACGAGGCGGGAGGTAGGGGGGCACTGGCAAACCCGTCCGTAAAGATCTCGAACGGGTTTGCCAGTGCCCCCCTACCCCTGGCCGCCTATTCGGCGTCCAGCGGTACCTTCCCCCCCAGCTTCCGCTGGGGGTACAAAGGCCTCTCCACAAAAGCAAGGGCGGGCCTTGCGGCCCGCCCTCGGACAATCCCGATCCGGTTCCGTGAATTAGTTCGAATCGGGAAGGATGGCGCTCAGGATCGCGCTCACGATCGAAATGACGATTGCTCCTAGAAGCGCCGGCAGGAAGCCGTCGATGGTCAATCCGTCCATCAACGCTGCCGTGATCGCCAGCAGGATCACGTTGACGATGATGGCGAACAATCCGAGTGTGAGGATGATCACCGGTAGCGAAAGAACCTTCAGGATGGGTTTGAGGAACGTGTTGATGAGGCCAAACACCAGGGCGATCAGGAGGATCTGCCAGATGTCGGCGGTCAGGTCGATACCTGGTACGAATCGGGCGGCCACCCAAAGGGCGGCGGCGTTGATAAGGACCTTGATGATGAAGTTCACAATGCGATATTAAGTGCCGAACCCCACAGTTGCTCCGCTGTGAGGGGAATCTGGAGATCCTGGCGCCCCAAGGCGTCGCACACTGCGTTGACAACGGCCGGGGTTGACCCGATGGCTCCCGCTTCTCCGATTCCCTTGGCACCGAGAGGGTTGGTCGGTGTCGGAGTGAAGGTCTCCCCGAGTTCGAACGACGGCATAGATCCCGCCGTCGGAATCAGGTAATCAACGAACGTCGACGTCGTGAGGTTTCCGTCCTCGTCATATCGGATCGCCTCCCAGAGAGCCTGACCCACTCCTTGAGCGATGCCTCCGTGACGCTGGCCGGCGGCCAGCATCGGGTTGACGATCACCCCGGCATCGTCGACGGCAAGCATTCTCAGGAGGGAGACAGCGCCGGTTTCCGGATCGACCTCCACGACCGCCATGTGGGCGCCAAAGGGGAAGTTGGGGCCACCCGAACGCAAGTGCACTCCGGCGTCCAGTCCCGGTTCCTCCTCGGGCAGGGCCTTTCCTTCGAGTGCTGCCTGGACGATCTCCAACCAGGTCACTTTGACGTCGGTTCCCTTGACGATGGCAGCACCGTCGACCAGCTCGATGTCTCCCGGCGCGGCTTCCAGCAGATGGGCGGCAACCCTGATGGCCTTTTCGGCCACTTTGCCGGCGACTTCGTGGGCTGCTGCGCCTCCCTGGGCGACCGAACGCGATCCCGAGGTGCCGAAGCCATACGGAGCGGAGAATGTATCGCCTTGATCCACCCGGATTAGGTTCAGCGGCAGGCCCAGTTGGGCGGCGACGATCTGTGCGAAGGCGGTCCGGTGTCCTTGACCCTGATCGAGGGTCTCGACATATGCGGTGACGCTGCCATCCGGGGAGACGCTCAGGGTGGCCGCGCCCCAGTCCTCAAATGAACACACCTCGACGTAGGAGGCCAGGCCGATCCCGAACAGACGACCCTGGGCGCGAGCCTCGACCTGCTGTCGCCGGAGCTCCTGGTAGCCAGCGATCTCCAGAAGGCGATCCAGGTTGGCCGGGTAGTCGCCCGTGTCGTATGTGTACCCAGCCACACTCTTGTACGGGAACCGATCGGCCTTTACGAAGTTCGTCTGCCTCACTTCGGCCGGGTCCATCCCCAGCACGGCAGCGAGATGATCGAGAGCGCGCTCCACGGTCAGAGTCGCCTCCGGCCGGCCCGCACCCCGGTAGATGCCGCGCGGGCTCCGGTTGGTCCACACCCCTTTCATCCTCCAGGCGTAAGTGGTGATGTCGTAGTTGCCCGTGCCGATGCGGGCGGTGACGGTGTGAAAAGACAGGTACCGATGGCGACACCCGAGATCGACCAGCCAGTCGACCGACAGGGCCTTGATGCGTCCGTCCTCGTCGGCCACCAGGCGATAGCGAGACCTCATCGATCGTCCGTGGCCAAGGCTCTGGAGGTGCTCGCGCCGGCCCTCGACCCACTTCACCGGACGCCCAATCCGCCGCGCTGCGAAGGCGACCAGCATCTCCTCCTCAGCGAGGTCGAACTTCCCTCCAAAGCCGCCGCCGACGAAGTTGGTGATCACTCTTACCGTCGAGACAGGTACCTGGAAGCTCTTGGCGAGCTCCTCCTGCATCAAATGGGGAACTTGCGTGGTCAGGTACATGTTGAGACCGCCGTCCCTCCATTCGGCGATCGCCACCCGACACTCCATTGGGGCCGGGACGACCCGGGGATGATCGACCAGACCCTCGATCACGATGGGTCCGTCCATGGCCGCAATCGCCTCAAAGTCGCCGCGGCCGCGCTCGTAGGCGACATTTGATGCTTGACCCTCGTGGATCGGCGCTGCGGCAATGGCAGCCTCAACGTCACCGACGATGTCAAGTGGTTCGTAGTCGACCTCGACGAGATCGACAGCATCCCGGGCTTGTTCGGGCGAATCGGCGATCACTGCAGCAACCGGATCGCCGGGCATAAGCGCCAAACCCTGGACCAGTGCGTACCGACGCGGAATGTTCCTATCGGGATCGGGTTCGGGAGGCATCGACAGATCGGCGACGTCCTCCGGAGTCAGGACCGCCCAGACGCCAGGAGCCGACTCGGCGGCGGAGGTGTCGATTGAAGTGATGCGGGCATGGGGAAATGGCGACCGGACAATGGCCAGATAGAGCGTGCCGGCGGGAGTGAGATCCTCCGTGAAAGTGGCGCGCCCTTGAATGAGCGCGGGGTCTTCAACCCGAGGAACGGAAACACCGATGGCCACGGCAGAACGATAGGAGTGTGATTGGTGAGTTCAGGAACGTGGTACGTGGTACGTGGTACGTACGGAACCGTAGAAGTTCGCGATCAGGGGTTCGAGGCTGGCGTCTAGCGTCTGGCGTCTGGCGTCTCAGATGTCTACGAAGCCTGAAAACTCCGCGAGCCTACCGAATGAGGTCTAAGACCGTTTCGCGGAAGTCGTTCGGCTGGAACGGTTTGGTGATGAAAGCGTCGGCGCCGCCCTCGTCTGCACGACGTCGGGATTCTTCCTCGGCGTGGGCGGTCAGGACTACGACCGGAAGCTGGCGAGTGGCGGGCTGCGAGCGAATCGCGTCGAGCACCTGCCATCCGTCCATGCCGGGGAGTCCGATATCTAGCACGACCAGGTCGGGTGATTCGGTGGTCACGGCTTCGAGCCCTCCGGGGCCATCCTCACGGGTGATGATCTCGACATCGCCTGCTCTCAGGCAAACTTCGATTAGGCGGCGAATGACCGCAGAATCTTCAACAACCAGGATTCGGTGACCCATGTTCTTCAATGCCTCTCGGGCTGACTCGTTACAAAGCTATCGGCCATCGGGGCTCTTTAGTTGAGCAGTCCGTTGGCGCCTTCCGGAGAGATGACCGGGTACGGCCAGATGCTCAACAAAATGCTCCAATTGCCGCAGGGTTCGGACCTCATAAGTCCCGTCACAAAAGGGTGAATACCGCCCCATCACCGAGTCACCGCTGTCCCAGTAGGACCGGGGTTCCGGGTTCAGCCAGTAGACCGCTCGGGCCTTCTGAGCGATCTGGTCGAGGAGCTCTGACCGGGGAGGCCGGTAGTTGTTGCGAGCGTCGCCGGTGATGATCAACGTCGTCCGTGGAGTGATCTCGCTTCCGTAGCGCTCCTCGAAGCGAGCAAGCGAATTGCCGTAGTCAGAATGGCCGTCGAGCCACACGGCTTCGGCCTCCGTGGCGATCCGACCCAGGGCCTCATTGAAGTCGACCCCCGGACCGAAATAGCGGGTGACTTCGTCGACCGTGTCGATGAACACGAAGCTTCTGAGCTTCGAGAACTGCGTTGCCATCGCGTACGTGAACTGGAGCGTGAACCGGGCGAACGTCGCCATCGAACCGGAGATGTCGCACAAAAGGAACACTTCGGGTCGATGGGGTCGGCCCTTGCGGAAGGCAGGGTCCATCGGAACGCCACCGGTGGCCAGAGATCGGCGCACTGTTTTTCGAAAGTCGAGCCTGCCGCTGCGAAGCAGCCTTCGCCTCCGCGCCAATCGAGCGGCGAGTTTGCGAGTGAGCGGCTCGATCACATCTTCGATGTCGGCGAGATCGGTACGCGTCGCGTGCATGAGATCGAGGTCCTCCACCAATGGCTGGCGGAGTGTCCTGGCCACCGACTGCCTGCCGCGATCGGCGACCAGCCGGCGGCGAATCTCGTCTTGGATCTCCTGGCGCAAGCGGGCGATCTGAGCGTCGACCTCTTCCCGGGCCAACCGGGTGTCAAGGGCATCGTCTTCGTCAATCCCGGCCAGAGCTGCTTCCAAGAGTCTCTCCTGGAGCGCATCGAGGTCGAGACGGCGCAGCGTCCGGTAGAGGTAGTAGGTGCCGCCGACCGGTCGACCCGGTTCGATCCCCGCCAACTCCTCGACGGCCCGGCGAGCCGCAGCTTCGAGGGCCCCGGCATCGCCTCCCATGATCGCCCGAAACAGTGCTTCGACCAGATCATCGATCTCCGACTGCGAACCGGACTGACCGTTTGACTGCCCTCCGTCACGCCCGCCCGATCCGGAAGGCCCTTGCTCGTCACGATCGATGTTGCGGTGATGGGCAAAGAAGACCTCGAAGGCGACGTCGAAGGCCTGGTAATGGCGGGCGTTCTTGACCAGGGTTGCGCCCAGTGCCGCCTTCAAGGCCGAGCGATCGCCGATGTCGACCAGTTTCACGGCCTCCATGGCGTCGATTGCTTCGACCATAGAGACCGGGATTCCCGCCGCGCGAAGCTCTCCGATGAAGTCGGTCAGCAGCGTGATCATGATCGACCCCCGACTTTCATCTGGCAGTAACCCTCATTCGCCAGCAACCCTCATTGGCGAGCAACCTCATTCGCCAGCGACCCTCATTGGATAGCTGTGACTCCGCCCAGTTCCTTGGCGGCCTTGTCGATATCCGTCTGGTATTTCAAGAGCACATGCAAGGTCTCGCCAACCACCCTCTCGTCGATGTGCTCGATCGAGAGAGCCAGCAAGGTCCGCGCCCAGTCGATCGACTCTGAAACCGACGGCGCCTTCTTCAAATCCATTCCTCTTATCGAACGGACGACCCGTGCAATTTGGATAGCCATGTGCTCTGGGAGTCCCGGCACCCGATGGAGAAGAATCTCTTTCTCACGCTCGGTGTCGGGATAGGCGATATGAAGGAATAGGCAGCGACGCTTCAGCGCCTCCGAAAGCTCCCTGGTGTTGTTGGAAGTCAGAACGACGAACGGCGTGGTCGACGCCACCACCGTTCCCAATTCGGGGATCGAGACCTGGAAGTCGGAGAGGATCTCGAGGAGGAGCGCCTCGGTCTCGATTTCAACCCGATCGACTTCATCAATCAGCAGAACGACGGGTTCAGGTGATCGAATTGCCTCCAAGAGTGGCCGGGCCAGCAGAAACTCCTCGGCGAAGATGTCTTCTTCTAACTGATTCCACTCCTTGTCGGAATCGGCCTGGATGCGAAGCAGCTGCTTCTTGTAGTTCCATTCATAGAGCGCCTTGGCCTCGTCGAGACCCTCGTAACACTGAAGGCGGATCAGGCGCCGGTCGGTGACGGCGGCCAGAGCCTTGGCCAGTTCGGTCTTGCCGACACCCGCCGGCCCCTCCACCAGCACCGGCTTCGACAATTGAGCGGCCAGGAAGACGACCTGGGCGATGCGGTCGTCGGCGAGGTAGTCCTGTCCGGCAAGCGCCTCCTTGACCCGGGCTGGACTCGCCAACATCGGGGAGGTGAGATTCGATTGGACTTGGTCCATCAACGAACCTGACCGTGACCCCGGACCACCCAGCGCTCAGAGGTCAGTGCTCTGAGACCCATCGGGCCGCGAACGTGGAGTTTTTGTGTTGAGATGCCGATCTCGGCCCCGAAACCAAACTCCTCTCCATCGGTGAAGCGGGTCGAGGCGTTGACCGTCACGACCGCCGACTCGGTCTCGTCGACGAATTTGTCGGCGGCAGTCAGATCCTCGGTCACGATCGCCTCGGTATGACCGCTGCCGTACCGTCGGATGTGGGCAAGAGCCTCATCAATTGAATCGACTACCCGGACCGCCATGATCAGGTCGAGATACTCGGTCGGCCAATCGTCCTCTGATGCCGGCGACATAGCTTCGACCAGTTGGCGGGAGGCATCATCCCCCCGCAGCTCAACCCCGGCGTCGGCCAGCAGCTTGCTCACTCTGGGCAGGAATTCGGACGCAACCGACCGATGGACCAGCAGCTTCTCCGCCGCGTTGCAGACACCCGGCCGGTGCGTCTTTGAATTCACGACGATATCGGCAGCCATTTCAAGATTGGCGGTGGCGTCGATGTAAACGTGGCAATTTCCGGCGCCATCGATGACGAAAGGAACGGTGGCATCAGCTTCGATGGCGGCAATGAGATTGGGACCGCCCCGGGGAACCAGAAGATCGACCCACTCCTTTGCCTGCATCAAGGCCTTCGCGCCGACCCGGGAGGTGTCCTCGACTACCTGGACGGAGTCTGCCGGAAGGCCCGACGATGTGATCGCAGATCGAATCACATTGGCAATGGCGAGGTTCGACCGGAGGGCATAGGAGGAGCCTCGGAGAAGAGCGGCGTTGCCCGACTTCAAGCAAAGGGCGGCAGCGTCGGCGGTCACATTGGGCCGGGCTTCATATATAACAGCCACCACTCCGAGCGGCACCCGGACCCGGGTCATCCTGAGTCCGTTGGGTCGGGTGAACCCCTCGGTGACTTCGCCAACTGGGTCGGCCAAACCGGCCACCTGGAGGAGTCCCGCAGCCATCCCGGCGACACGTTGGGGAGTGAGACGGAGGCGATCGAGGAGGGCGCCTGAGATCCCTTCGGCCTCGGCCTGAGAAAGATCAGCCTTGTTGGCTTCGATCAGATCGGAAGCTGCGGCCTCGAGGCCGTTGGCCGCAGAGGTCAACGCCCGGTTCTTGGCCGAGGTGGTGGCACGGGCGAGCTCGAGGGCAGCAACCTTGGCTCGGGAGCCAATCTGATCAATCCCAATCCCCTCGGGTGCCTTCTGTTCGGTCATAAGTCCAGTCTACGGGCTGTCGGGCACCCGTTTCCTGAAGCCACTCTGCAAGGTGCTACTTCTGCACCCCGGACAGGTCGATCCCCTTGAGGAAGACCCTTTGGGAGAGAAAGAAAACCACCAACGGGATGGCCAACCCCAACAAGGCCCCGGCCTGGATCAGGTGCGGCTGTGAGTCGTACGCGGACTTGAAAAGTGTGAGACCCACCGAGATCGGCTGCAAGTCACGGCGACCGCTCAGGTACACCAGCGGTTCGAAGAAATCGTTCCAGGCGAAAAAGAAGTGGAACAGCGCGACCGCCATCAAGGCAGGTTTGACCTGCGGGAGGAACACAGACCAGAAGGTCCGGAGTGGGCCGGCGCCGTCGATGGTGGCGGCCTCGTCGAGTTCCTTGGGGATGGTGAGGAAGTACTGCCGGAGCAAGAAGACGTTGTAGGCATTGGCGAAGAAATGGGGAACGATCAGCGGCAGCCAAGTGCCAACCCAGCCAATCCGGTAGAACAGTGCGTAAGTGGGGATCAGCTTGACAAAGCCGGGGAGGATGATGGTGGCGATCAACACGACGAAGATGGTCCGTCTGAAGGGCACTTGGAACCTGGAGAGTCCGTAGGCCACCAGAGTCGAGGAGATGAGCGTCCCCACCACTCCGAACACCGCGATTGCAACAGTGTTGCGGAGCAACTTAAGGAAATCCATGGTTTGCCAGGCTCTGGGAAAGTTCTCAGTCCGTGGATCGAATGCGTAGGCCTGTTCGAGGGTCCGCCAATTGCCTTCCCATTCGATTGGTCCAGCCCCGAGGTTCTCGGGGTCGACGAAGGTTGATTCCTGGCGTCCGGGGGTGACAAGTGCCAGAGAGCGGACCTCGTCGTCGATAGGCACCTCGTAGATCTCGACCTGCTTGCCCTCGTATTCGATCGACGCCGCTGAAGCCGGGTACAAAGGTGCCTTGGGGTCGGAGATCATATCCTCGGTCTTGAATGCGGTGACACCCATGTAGAACAGCGGCGTCAGGTAGGCGAGCAACAGCAGGGTGGCAAACAGCGTGACGGTTGATCCGATCAGGAATCGCTTGGTCGCCGTTGACAACGATTCAAAGGATGCTTGCGGCTCCCTCATCCTCCCGAGTAGCGAAACGCTCTCTTTCGGTTTATAGGTGGTCCCGGTCATCATCCCTCGGAGAATTCGTAGTGGACCCAATACTTCGCCGACCAGAACAAGATCCCAGTGACTACCACACCCACTGCGAACAACATCCACGCCAGCGTGGCGGCATATCCCATGTCGTTCAATCGAAACCCCACCCGGAAGAAGTAGAGGCTGTAGAAGAGTGTGGAGCCGCTGGGGTCACCGCTGGCGTTCTTGAGGACGAACGGCACCAGGAAGTACTGGAAGAGGCCTATCAGGGCGATGACGACGTTGTAGAAGGTGACTGGCGAGATGATCGGCAGCGTCACATTTCGGAAGATCTGCCAACTCGATCCGCCGTCAGCCTTTGCCGCGTCGAAAAGGTCTCGGGGGACTGAGTTCATCCCGGCGATGAAAATGATCATGGCGTTACCCACCCCCCAGAGCCCGATCAGGGCCAGCGCCGGATAGATCCAAGTGGTGGAGCCGAGCCACTCCGGCCCGTCGATACCGATGACGCCAAGGCCGCGGTTTATCCAGCCGGTCTGGCTATTGAGGACCCCTCCAAAAAGAAGGACGGCCGAGACGAACGGGATGATCGAAGGCATGTAAAACATCGTTCGGAAGAAGGACCGACCCCAGAGGTTCTTGGCGGTGAGGAGATACGCAAAGCCCAGCGGTACCAGAATCGCTAAAGGCAGAAAGAGCAGCCCGAACTTCAGCGTGACGAACGCCGAATGGATGACGTCAGGGTCTCTGAAAAGCTTTGCCCAGTTGCCGAAACCGATGAACCGGGGCGGCTGGCCGCCCGTGAGATCGAAGTCGGTCACCGAGAACCAGAGCGAGGCTCCCATAGGGATTGCGTACCACAGAAAAAAGCCGACTATCCAGGGGAGGACGAAAAGAACTCCGGTGCGGCCCTTACGGCGCCTGAGACCGGGGCCATGGCGCGTTGGAGGTGCGACCGGTTCTGTAGCACCGGTCGCACCTCCAACGGCGGTCAGCTTGCTTGCCAGCTTTCTGCCTATCCCTCGGCGAATATGGCAGTCAGATCCGCCTGAAGGTCTGCCACCCCGGCATCTATATCGAGACCCGGATCGCTGAGCAGTGCGCTCTCGAGATCGGCCATACGCAGTTTGTAGGCGTCCCATCCGGGCACGAACTGCTCGTGGCTCGGAACATCCGCAAACGCCGCGCTGGCATCTGAGATTGCCCAGTTGACACCCTGCGGGTATACCTCGTCCAGGCCGGCGTAGAACGCCTCGGTCAACGTGGGATCCGCCGGGGCGGCCCCGTAGGCGTTGAGCAGATCTAGAGCAGCGTCGGTGATCAGGTACGTAAGTACCTGGAACGCTTCATCCGGGTGCTCGGTGGTGGCCAGGATGCGGAAGGTATCGGCATGGACCTTGGCCGTCACCGCGCCGTTGTGAGACGGCATCACCGCGATGTCGAAGAAGTCCTTGCCAGTGCCGTCATCGTTCCTGATGCAGCACGTGTACCACAGGTGGGAGTTGGCGATGGCGATGTTCCCCGACGAGAACGAGTTCCCGGCCAGGAGGTCGGAATCCAACTGCTCCTGACTAGGGGCCCAGCCACCATTCCAGATACCGTCGTGATACCACTTCCATTCGTCGACCCATTGAGTTGGCACCGAGGCGGTGCCGTCGTCGGCGAGGGTTGAGCCCGCCCCGAAGGCAGTGCCCTGAGCGAACAACAGGGTGACCCACTGGTGCGAGAAGCCCCATTGCACGGTCTGGGTGCGATCGAAATCGGGGCTGGTGGCGTCGTTGCCGTTGCCATCGACTGTCAGGATGGCGGAAATCTCGGCCACCTTGTCCCAGTCCCAGGTCCCTTCCCACTCGGTCCCTTCACCATAAGTGCTCAGACCGTCGGATCCATACTCGCTTGGCGGGTACGGAAGACCGGCCTCGTCGAAGAGGGCCTTGTTGTAGTAAATGAACGATGGATACGAGGCGAAGGGCAGCCCGTACAGCTTGCCATCCGCGTCGCGAAAGCCCTCGACCGTCGCATCCGGCCAGCGCGAGGTATCGAATCCCGTGGATGCGATAAGAGGTTCGACGTCGAGATAGAGGCCGGCGTACGAGTTGGAACCGTCGCGCCCGACCGGCCCGATGATGTCTGGCGGGTTACCACCCGAGATCTGGGTCGAGAGAGCATCGTATGCCACGTCGTTGTCGACCGTTTCTAATAGCAGCTCGATCTGATCCTGCGAGGCGTTAAATGTGGCGACGACTTCTTCCTGGGCTTCGATCTGCTCAGGCTGGGCCCCCGCTCCTAGACCAACGAACCAACGGATCTGGACCCTGTCACCGGTAGCTGCTGTCGTTTCGGTCGGCGCGGCAGTGGTGATCGTCTCGGCAGCCGTTGTAGTCGCAGCTTCGGTGGTGGCGGTTCCACTGCCACCACATGCGCCCGCGATCAGCACCATCACGGCGAGAATCGCCATCAGGCGCCATTTCGATACCATTCGCATTGCCTTTCCTCTCTTTCCTAGGGTGGTTTGGCGTGTCGCAGGTGCCGGAGTGCAATCCGGCACCTGCACTTTTTCCGGAGCTCAACCGTCCAGGTGAACACCTCCAACGGTTGATTGGCGGATGATGAGTTCGGTCGGGAGGATCACTCGACGGGGACCCCCGTCCTTCTTGTCGAGGAGCCGCAGAAGCGTCCGGGCCGACATCTCCCCCTGGGAGCGGACGTTCTGGCGAACGGTCGTAAGGGGTGGATCCAGGTCGGCTGCGAACTCGACATCGTCGAACCCCGCGACGGCGATGTCGTCGGGGATCCGAAGGCCATGCTCCCGGATCTTCTGGTACGCCCCGGCCGCCATGGCATCGGAGCCGGCGAAGATCGCGTCTACCCCCATCGCCAGGAGTTGCTCGGCCCCTTCGTAACCCGATTCGATGGTGTAGTCGCCGTCGGCCACGAATCGCTGTTCGACTCCGGCCCGATCAAGGGCCCGGTTGTAGCCCTGAAGACGATCTTCTCCTGAGACCGTGCCTCGCGATCCGGTGACGTGACCGATGCGCTTCCGACCGATCTGAACCAGATGGGCAACGACGTCCTCTGAGGCCGATTCGTTGTCGACGTCGACGTAGCTCGCAGTGCTGTCATGGCGCCGGTGACCTATCAAAACCGTTGGCAGATCAGAGGAGAGAAGACCGTCGACGAGCGGATCGTCGAGAATCGTCGCCGTGCAGATGATTCCGTCTACAAAGTGGGTCGACAGGATTTGATCGAGCGTGTCTCTCTTCGACAGGTGCGAGAGCCACAACATCAGACCGGTTGCCGTGTCAGCCAGAGTCTCGGTGATGCCGGCCAGCAGGAGTGACCAATAGGGATCCGTAAAGAGGGCCAAAGCCGGAGAGTGCATCACGAGGCCAACCACACCGGTTCGGCCCGAGGCGAGGCTGCGGGCGACCAGGTTGGGGCGATACTCGACCCGTTGCAGAACCTCTTGGACCTTGGCCTTGGTGGCGGGCGCGACCGGGCCGCCGTTTATGACCCTCGACACGGTGGCACGGGAGACACCTGTCAGGGTCGCCAGCTCATCCAGCGTTCTGGCCCGCCGGGCCATCACTCCTCCTCGAACTCTCTGCTTTGTCGACCGTCGCCTCGGAGACAGGCTCCTGGGTGCGGTCTGAGAGCGCTCTCAACCCTAGTGGCCGTTATTGGATCCCGTCAACCATTTCCGCTGCTAATTTCTGCCCCATGCCTGAAAGCGCTCTCAGAATCTTCCCAAAAGAGTTTGTGTGGGGGGCCGCCACGGCTTCTTATCAGATCGAAGGCGCAGCCTTCGAAGAGGGGAAAGCCGAGAGCATTTGGGACCGGTTTTCCCATACTCCGGGCCGAGTGCGCGATGGAGACACCGGTGACATCGCCTGCGATCACTATCACCGTTTTCGTGACGACGTGGCCCTCATGGGTCGGCTCGGTCTGGGGGCCTATCGATTCTCGATCTCCTGGCCGCGGGTTATGCGCGACGATGGAACCGTCAACGAGGCCGGGCTCGACTTCTACGACAAGCTGGTCGACGAACTACTCGGGACGGGCATCGATCCGCACGCCACTCTCTACCACTGGGATCTGCCCCAATCCCTCGAGGACACCGGTGGCTGGCCGGCCCGAGCGACCGCCCATGCCTTCGTCGACTATGCAATGGCTGTTGCCGGGCGACTCGGGGACCGGGTCAAGCACTTCTCGACTATCAACGAACCGTTTGTGGTGGCCGATCATGGCTACCGAAGTGGTTCTCATGCGCCCGGTCGCACCGACCCCAAGGCCGCGCTGGCTGCCGCCCATAATCTCATGGTCGCACACGGCCTAGGAGTTCTGGCGCTGCGATCGGTGGCACCAAAGGCCAACGTAGGAATCGTGCTCAATTTCGAAAGTAAGACACCTGCATCTACCCACCTTCTCGACCTCGAAGCGGCGATAGTGGCGCACGATCACGCCAACCGGTGGTTCCTCGATCCGATCATGGGGCACGGATATCCTGCCGAAGGCAGCAAGGCCTGGGATTGGGACACGGCGGGCGTCGCCGCCGACGACCTTGAGATCATCGCCACTCCCATCGACTATCTGGGGATCAACTACTACAGCCGCACCGTTGTTCAGTCACCCTTGCTCCCCGAGCGCACCGAACCCGACGTCGAGCGGACCGGCATGGGCTGGGAGGTGTATCCCGCCGGACTGACCCACGTCCTTCAGTTCGTTGCGTCCCGCACCGACGACCTCCCACTCTTCATCACCGAGAACGGCGCCGCCTATCCCCTCGACGAATCCGACCCGGCCAAGGATCCCCAGCGGCGGGACTACCTGGCCCGACACGTCCGCGCCGCTCACGATGCGCTGCAGCACGGGATCCCATTGCGCGGATATTTCGCCTGGTCGCTTCTCGACAACTTCGAATGGGCCCACGGCTATGCCCACCGCTTCGGCATCGTCCACGTCGACTTCGCCACCCAGGAACGCCGGGTCCGCGACAGCGGCCACTTCTGGTCCGA
>DATLEZ010000028.1:0-2739 GCA_035525055.1 Acidimicrobiia bacterium
ATGGTCAGCAAAATGGCGAGTATCGTGAAGAACGCATCGAACTCGTAGATGATGTCGCCCACGATGACGGTCAGGATGCCCAAAGCGAGCGCCCCGAGAGTCACATTCAGTAGTCGCGGACGGCTTCTGAATCGTTGACCAGCCTCACTCATCGCTCACCCATTGTTTTTCTCCACGGGGACGATGATAGTTACGGCGTCACTCCTGCCGCAAGGTCTCCCGCGTCGACCGCTCACTCGACAACAAGAACCCTAATGGCTTCCCGCTAGAGGTTCGAGGACGGGTCCATCCTCGGTGCCGCTCAGCGGGCCGGGCTCCACGCCCGGGCGGCAACCCTGCTCGGAGGTGACGAAGCGGTCGAACACCGGGTACGGGCTTCGGGACCGGACGCCACCTTGTCCAAGGAGCTGCGTGAGCGAGCCGGCGATGAGGCTGCCCGTGGCGCCTGGCCGGCGGCGGCCCGCCACTTTCTGGCGGCAAGCCGCATTGCTGTAATACGTAGCCCACTGCCCGCTTTGTGCTCGAAGAGCATGCTCTCAGCGAGCGCCTCGATCCGGTCGGCTCAGTCGCCCAATCAGGCACTACTGAGTTAGCAACAATTCGTCCCCCGGCGCTCGAGGGTCGACTTCGGCGCGCATGCGGTATCGACAGAAGGACACGGGTCAGCTCGAACGCTTCGGCGCTTGCTACCTCTGTCCATAGGTGACCGCGTGGACCGCGGTGAGTTCGAAGGACGCCACGTTCTGGAAGCCATGCCGGTCCAACAGGTCGAGATAGGTCGCGACTGGCAGGAGTTGGTCGTCGATCTGGGCTTCGAAGAACTGGATCCCCGCCATGATTCGCCCCGGCACCGTTCGGAGCGCCTGGTCGGTGTCGGGGAACGGGAAGTCGGAGATCACGAAGTACCCGTCTGGCCTCAGGGCGCGCTTGATGTTCTCGGTGACCTTCTCGATGTTCCGGCACTCGTGCATGGAGATGTTGTTGGTGACCAGGTCGAACTCGTCTTCCCGGTCGAGATCCTCCAGAGGCGTGTGCACCAACTCGACCCGGTCGGCGAAACCGTGGTTGGCAAGGCGCTTTGCGGCCAGCTTCAGCGAGTAGGCGTCCCCATCGGCCCCCACCAACTTGGCGGTCGGGTAGGCCTCCGCGAGCCGGACCAGCCCCACCCCGGCCCCGCAGGCGGTGTCGAGGATGCGGACGCCGTCCTGGAGCTTCTCCGCCAGGCCGGGAACCATGCCCAGCCCACCGGGGATCAGTCGCACATAGAAGGCCCCACCCGTCCCCGACACTCCCTCGATGAACTCCCGACCGCAGCGATCCCACCAGGTCCGCTCCCCCGTGGCCAGGGTCTGGGAGAACCGGTCGAAGACCTCCGGTTGCGCCAGGACCGACATCGTCCCGCCCACGTAGGCCGGCGAGTCGCGGTCGAGCAACACGGTGTCCATGTGGGGCGCCAACCGGTAGGTTCCGTCACCGACTCGCTGGACGATCTCGTTGGCCAAAGCGGAACGGCACCAAACCTCGACGTAGAACGGATCGAGCTTCCCATCGTCGGCCAGCTCCTCGGCGGTGAGGCCTTCGGGATGATTGGCGAGTGACGCGATCAGCCCATGGGTCAGGCCGATCTCGACCGTCCGTCCGCCCACGTATCCGGCAATGTGCGCCAGCACCTTGCCCGCCTGGTCCTTGAGAGACGGCCCATCTACTGGCGGCAATGCCGGCTTGGTCGCGGCGGTCATCAGCAGCTCCTTTCCTGGCGACACCGTGTCGCCCAGATGACAGCTTAAGGGAGACGCGTGTGAGCGCGCATCGTGTTCGCTTTGGGGTCCTGGCGAACCTGGTGGTGTTCACCCGCAACTTCGACGATGCAGAGGACGTTGCCCGGTACCTGGATGACAGCAAGCTGCTGATTTTCCTCGGCGCCGTCGCCGTCGGGATCGCAGGACTCGGGTTCCTCTGGTTCCTGACCCAGCTCAGAGCGATCCTCTCCTATGAGGAGGGCGCCCCAGGACGATTGTCCGCGCTGTCGTTCGGTGCCGGGATCCTCTTCGTAGGCCTGTGGTGGCTGTCGGCACCTATCGACGTGGGTGTGGCTGCAACCGTCGGTTCGGGGCTCGACCACCCGATCTACCAGACACTCCGAGACACCGCCCACTGGCAGTTCGTCTACTGCAACTCGCTCTGGCCGCAGCCCTCCTATCGATCTACCTCGTTGCCCGGAGGACAGACGTGATTCCCAGAGTGGCGGTCAGGCTTACGGCAGTAGCTGCGGTGACGACACTCCTATACGACGTCGCCAGCCCGATCGTGCTTCTCGTTCCGGTGTGGGCGATCGTCACGGCAATAGCGATGCTTCGAATCCCGGAAAGAACTCTCCCGATGCCGGGTAGGTAACTGTGGACCGTATAACGCACAGAAGTTCTCATGCGACGGCGAGCTCGAACGCAAACGGGAGGCCGGTTACCTGTTCGACGCGGCGCTTCCCTACATCATCTGACCCTGAAAGAGGAGAAGTAGCGCGAGAACGGGTGATTGGCAGTACTGGCTCGACTGAGGTGAGAGAGCCCTGCTCGACTGCATTATCGAGTGCGGCGCCCGAATCGCTCCGCGAGTGCCGCCACACCGAGGCTGGCCAATGCGAGACCGCCGATGGCGGCAATCAGCCCTCCGACGACAAGTACAACACGAGGCGCGGTCGCCGGATCTGGAGCGAAGATCTCACCGAATCCGCCTATGACA
>DATLEZ010000029.1:0-23963 GCA_035525055.1 Acidimicrobiia bacterium
GCCAAAGTGGCTCGCCCGGCCGTCTGGATACTCTCAGTCTCGGCCGACGTCGTCGTCCGCTTGATGGGGGGCGATCCGAGCCGGGGACGGGAGGACGTCACCGAACAGGAGATTCTCGACATGGTCGCGACACAGTCCCAAGTCACGTCTCAACAGCGAGTGATCATTGCCGGGGCCATCGAGTTGTCGACGCGGACGCTTCGAGAAGTCCTTCGGCCTCGCATGGACGTTGTCGTGCTCCCCGAGGACGTCTCAGCTGAAGAAGCCGTGGCGATCCTCGTCGCAGCGGGGCACTCACGAGCTCCTGTGGCTGCCAATGGCGACCTCGACCGCGTGTCTGGCGTCGTTCACCTTCGCGACCTGGTCGGCCGGGAAGGAACCGTTGCCGATTTCGTCATGCCTCCGCTTGTGTTTCCCGAATCTGCCACGGTCTTGGGAGCCCTGCGTGGAATGCAGCAGGATCGCCAGCACCTTGCTGTTGTGATCAGCGAGCACGGAACCGGCGAGGGCATAGTGACCCTGGAAGACCTGATCGAGGAACTGGTCGGCGAGATCTACGACGAGTCCGACCGTGACGTCATGAACGTTGAGAAGATCAGCGATGGCGGCTACGAAGTGCCAGGCCGATTCCCAGTTCACGATCTGGTTGACCTAGGTATCGACGTTCCCAGAGGCGACTATTCGACGCTAGCCGGCCTCATTCTCGAGTCGCTGGGCCGGATACCAAACGTTCCGGGTGACCGGATTGTGATCGGCGGGTGGGAGGCTACGGTTCTGGCGATTGAAGGTCGGGCAATAGCTCGTGTTCGGTTGACACCCCGACATCGCCCGGCCACGAACGACGGCGCCAACGAGACCACTGAGGAAAGGTTTAGTTGAACAATGAGTGTTGGGCTCATATCGACCAATCTCTCGGTGGAGACGACGAGCAGGTTCGTCTCGATAGAGGTGCCCAATTGGGCATGGGTCGCCGTGATCGCGGCGATCGTCGCGATGCTCTTTTTCGATCTTCTAGTTGTCCATCGCCGCCCGCACGTAATCAGTTTCCGGGAGGCCGCCACTGAATCGGCGGTGTGGATTGCCATAGGGCTGTCGTTTGCGGCAATCGTTGCTTGGGGTTGGGGTGCGCAGGCGGCCGGCGAGTACCTCACCGGTTACCTGATCGAGGAGAGCCTCTCGATCGACAACGTATTCGTCTGGGCCGTCATCCTCAGCTACTTCGCGGTTCCGGCGATGTACCAGTTCCGCGTGTTGTTCTGGGGCATCTTTGGTGCATTGATCCTCAGAGCAGGCTTTATCTTCGCCGGGGTCGCCCTGCTCGAGCGCTTCGACTGGATTCTTTACATCTTCGGTGCGTTCTTGCTGTTCACGGCCTTTCGGATTGCACGCCATCAGGAAGCTGAGATCCACCCCGAGCAGAACCCGGTGCTCAGGATGGTCCGCAAGGTGATCCCTATGACCACCGAGTACGACGGCCAGAAGTTCTTCACCAGAAAATCCGGCAAGCGCGTTGCCACTCCGCTCTTTGCCGTTCTCATCCTCATCGAGAGCACCGACGTGGTCTTCGCGGTGGACTCGGTGCCCGCGATCCTCGCCATCAGCCGTGAGCCATTCATTGTCTTCACCTCGAATGCCTTCGCTATTCTCGGATTGAGGGCTCTCTACTTCTGCTTGGCTGGGATGAGGGGACGTTTCCGCTACTTGAACGTTGGTCTGGCCGTGATCCTGGCTTTCGTCGGCATCAAGATGCTGATCGCCGAGTGGTACCACTTCCCCACGTACGCCAGCCTGATCGTGATCGTTGTGACACTGACGATCGCGATCTGGGCCTCCCTCCGCGCCGACCGCCGCGACAGCCCCATCCAATCGGAAACCTAAAGGTTATAGGCGGCGCCAGATCTCATTGAATTTTGCGCGGCCTATAACCTTCAGGTTTCGGGTTTTTCACTCGATGGTCGAGTTGGTCACCTGCGGGGAGCCGTCGGCAAGGGCGAAGATCCCCGGGAAGCCCTGAGTCTCGAAGCCGTCGCTCGGGTTGTTGGTCAGCACGGAGTCGGCGATCACCAGATGCCCGGTGCGGTTGTTGCTGACGAAGAAGATCGCTCCCCCGCCCTCGCGAGCGTGGTTGTTCTCGATCCGCGTGTCGAGGACAGTGAGCGTCATCTCGTTGCCGTCGAGATAGATGGCGCCACCGTTGCCTCCGCCCGGGGTCCCACTCTGAGCAGGGTTGGCGCCGATCCCGATCGCCTCGTTGTTGGTGAAGAGGCTGTTGATCATGGTCCAGGACACCCCGATGCTGCTGGTGCCGCCACCGTTGGAGCAGCTGTTCCCGGTGAAGGTGCTGTTGACAACGTAGACCGGGAGGCCGTTGTACTGGCTGAGCACCCGCACCGCTGCTCCCCCGACATCAGGCCCGAACTCGTCACAACGATTGTTCAGGAACGTGGAATTGACGATCTTGAACCGTCCGCCTCTGACGAAAATCGCCCCTCCCCCGCCGCCGTCGTAGTCCTCGCCGGTCGAGTTCCCGTCGATGAACGTCAGATTCTGAACTGTCAACTGCGGGTGGTCCTGGTTATTGCAGTGCGACGTGGTCCATTCCTGGGCAGGGTCGCAGGTGTTCATATACAGGATCCGGCGAACACCGCCGCCGCTGAGAGTCACGAGTCCGCCACCATCGATGACGATCCCGGGCCCGGTATTGTTGAACACCCTGGCCGTCTGCGTCATGAGGATCGCGACAGGAGATGAACCGCAGTTGAAGGTGATGACGCCTCCGGCCGCCACGGCGTCGACGACGGCTTGCGAGGTGCAGCCGGCGGGCGTGCCGGTTCCTATGACGCTGGTGGGGTTGGAGGTGTCTTCGGCCGCGGCTTCGGCCGGAATCGGAGCATTGCCGTCGGGGTTGCCAGGTAGTGGTTGCGGCCGCGGAGGCGGGATGATCGGGGTGAGACCGAGACCCCGGGTCAGGAAGGTCGCCATCTGCGCCCGGGTCACCGGATCGTTCGGACAGAAGCGCCCGCCGCCACACCCGGTGGTGATTCCCGAGGCGGCGAGTCGGTTGATGTCGTCTTGAAACTGGCCGGCGCTGTCGGTGAACGGAGAGGTCGTCGCAGCTGGCAAGTCGAGGGCACGGTTGAGGAAGGCCGCCATTTGATCCCTCGAGACTGCGTCGTTCGGACAGAAAAGGTTGCCGCCGCACCCTGTGGTGATTCCCGAGGCGGCCAGGCGGTTGATGTCATCCTGAAACTGACCGGCGCTGTCGCTGAATGGTGACGACGTAGCCGGGGGCAGAGCGAGACCACGGTTGAGGAATGCCGCCATTTGGCCCCGTGTCACCGCCTGGGCCGGGCAGAACTGAGTCGCGCTACAACCCTGGGTGATCCCGGCGGCGAATATGGCTTCGATATCGGGCTCGTGAAGGAGGCCGTCGTCGTCGATGAACGTTCCGCCCGGAGCTAGTTGCCCAGGAATCAATTGGGAAGCCAATGGCAGCCCGACCGGGAGCAACAACCCCAGCGCAACGGCTACAACGAACCATCTGTTTCTCATCATGATGGGGCCCTTCAAGTCAGCGTCGCAATGTCGACGTTGCGTCAAGCTGCCACAGGAGGACCATGGCAGCAAGTGCCAATAGGACTAGCCACACCGCCCGTCGATCTTTTCGGGGGCGAGCCGCCGACGGCACTTTTTTTCTGGCAGGCTGCTGCCGCGTTCAGCTTCGTCGGCCTCGGGTTGAGCACCCTTGCCGAACACCGGAAACAGAACAGCCAGTGGCTCGTGCCTACCGTTGTGCCATGACTCTCGTCGACCTTTCTCATCCGATCGAGCACGGAATGACGACTTATCCGGGTCTGCCGGGTCCAGTCATCTCCGATTTTCTGACCCGTGAGGCTTCGCGGGAACGATACGAAGCCGGGACCGAATTCCAGATCGGTGAAATCCGGATGGTGGCCAACACCGGGACTTACCTCGACACCCCGGCCCACCGCTTCGAGGACGGATTCGACCTCTCGGAGCTCCCCCTCGAGCGCATCGCCGATCTCGTTGGAGTTTGTCTCGCCGGCGAGGGAGCAATCGCACCTGACCTCCTCGACGGGCACGAGGTCGCCGGTCGAGCCGTGTTGTTCTCGACCGGATGGGACAGCCACTGGCGCACCGACCAATACGGTCATGCGACTCATCCCTATCTCACGGCGGCACTTGCGGAACGCTTGGTAGATGAGGGAGCCGCCCTCGTCGGGATCGACTCCGTCAATATTGACGACACCACTGGCGGGAGCCGGCCGGTCCACACCACCTTGCTGGCAGCCGGCATTCCAATCGTCGAGCACCTCACTGGACTGGCCCCGCTGGTGGGAGCATCGTTCCGCTTCTTCGCAGTGCCCCCCAAGGTCAAGGACATGGGTACCTTCCCGGTCAGGGCCTGGGCAATCGTCGAGGCCGCCTAGCTGATCGGCCCAGGGTTCGCCTGGCCCGATCACTTCGCCTGATCAATTGACCCGGGCCAGTCGGCTTTGGGTGCTGCGCATGGGCACGACCACCACCGATCCCCCGGGGCCGTCCATTACGACTACATCAGCGCCGTAGTGCTGACGGATGGCGTCTGTGGTTAGAACGGCCGCGGCCGCTCCAACAGCCACTATCCGGCCGCCGGACATCAAGGCCAGTCGATCGCAGAACTGGGCCGCCAGCGTCAGGTCGTGCAGGACCGTAATTACCGTCAGGTTGCGGTCACTGCGTAGGAACTCGACCTGCTCGAGAGCACCAACCCGGTGACCGACGTCGAGAGCCGATGTCGGTTCGTCGAGGAGAAGAATCGGGGCCTCCTGAGCAAGAGCTCGGGCCAGGACTACGCGCTGCAACTCGCCTCCCGACAGGGTCTCGAGTCTTCGACCTGCCAGTGACCCGATTTCGAGATGGGCCATCGCCGCCTGTACGACCTTCAAGTCGTTGCTCCCCTCGCGCTGGAAGTACCCGAGGTGGGGAGTCCGGCCCAGCATCACATAGTCGATGGCCACGATCCCGGGCGGAGTCACCGGGGCCTGGGGCACCATGGCGAAAGTGCGAGCACGTTCGCGGTCCTTGAGTGATGTGAGCAGCCGCCCTCCTACCCGAACCTCGCCTTCGACCGGCAGGGCACCGGCGATCCCGTTGAGCAGTGAGGTCTTTCCGGCCCCGTTGGGCCCGATCAGGCCGAGCCACTCCCCCGGCTCAACGGTGAGGTCGATCGACTCGAGAATGCGGTTGCCGCCGAGGGTAAGCCCCACTCCTGCCAGCGCGATCTCGCTCACGTCGACTTCCGATTCAGACGGAGAACGAGCAGAAAGAACGGCGCTCCGACGAAAGCGGTGACCACTCCGATCGGAAGCTCGGCTGGAGCAACGACAGTGCGGGCGGCGACATCGGCGGCTACTAAAAAGGCGCCCCCGATCAGGCACGACAGGGGCAGGACCCGCCGGTAGGAGATCCCGAAGAGCAACCGCACGGTGTGAGGAACGATGATTCCGACGAACGCGATGAGGCCCGAGACCGCCACCGCCGCGGCAGTCCCGAGGGTCGCAGCCAGCACCACCCAGATCCTGACCCGCGATGGGTTGACGCCAAGGAAAGCGGTTTCCTGATCGTCGAGCGCCATCACGTCGAGGAGGCGCCGATGAAGCAGGATTACGACCGCGGCGGCGATGGCGTACGGGGCGGCTGTTCTCACTTCCGACCACCCTGTGGTTGAAAGTCGACCAAGCAGCCACGAGTAGAGGGTGCGCAGGTCGATCTCCGAGCGATGCTGCAGATAGGTCTGCACTGCGGTGAAGAACGACGTGACGGCCACCCCGGCGACAACCAGGGTGACCGTCGATCTCCCGCCAACGCTGCGCCCCAGCGTGTAGGTGGCCGTCACCGCCAGCACGGCTCCGACGAAGGCTGCGATGGGAAGGAGGGGGCCGCCTCCTCCGTTCTGCGAGAAGGCGATGGTGGCGCCGAGCCCCGCTCCAGCGGCGACCCCGAGCAGGAAAGGATCGGCCAGAGCATTTCGAAAGACTCCCTGATAGGCCGCACCGGCCAGCGCCAGGGTCGCGCCCACCAGCGCTCCCAGAACCACGCGGGGAAACCGGATCTGCCACAAGATGTCGGTCTGGCGAATCGTCAGTCCCGAGTCGAGATCGATCCCCGGCAGCCGGCTGACGAGCTCGACGATCGCCCCGGCCGGGGGGATCGACACCGGTCCCACCAGAATGCCGAGAAGCACTGCCGCCAAGAGCAGCGAGAATGCCAGGATCAAGACGGGCGGGCGGAGGCGGGTCGAGGTCTCCGCGGCCCCCAACCGCTCGACCGGTGGAGGCTGCGTTGTGGGCGGCTCACTTGTGGCCAGGGTGTTGGTCACCCCACCGGCACTCCGGCTACAGCGGCGGCGACAATCTCGAGAAGGTCGACTATTCGGGGACCCCACCGGGAAGCCACGGCGTCATCCAACTCGATCACCCCAGCACCGACTACGGCTTGGAGAGTCTGCCATCCAGGTCTGGCCGCCACTGTCGCCTGGCTCTGACCGCAGCAAACGGTGTCGGCCAGGAAAATGAAGTCGGGGTCGGCATCGATGATGACCTCGGCCGACAGCTGGGGATAGCCAAAACCGTCAGGATCGGATCCGTCGGCGATGTTGACGAGGCCGAGGAGGGAATAGAGCTGTCCTATGAATGTGGTCGACGTCACTGAAAAGAGGGTGTCGTCGAGCTCGTGGTAGTAGGTGAGACCCTGGGCCGAGGATGGCAGCGTCGCAACGAGCTCATCGAGCGTGGTCCCCATTTCAGCGACCAAACCGGTGGCTTCGGCCACGTGCCCGGTTGCCGATCCGAGCTGTTCGATCTGTGTGTAGGTGTCCTCGATCGTCACGGCCGCGCCATGTTGGATAACCGGTATGTCGAGAGAAGCGAGCGACGCCACCAATCCTTCCGGGTCAAACGAGACGATCACCAGATCGGGTGCGTAGGAAGCGATCGCTTCGACATTGGGAGTGAAGCCGGACAGATCGGTCGTCGGGGCCTCGGCTGGAAAGTCGGAGAATTCGTCGACGGCGACCACCTGATCACCTGCACCGATGGCAAAGAGCATCTCGGTAGCGGTCGCTGAAAGCGAAATGATCGAGCCTGGTTGAGCCGAGATGACTACCGGACCGTTCGCCGTCTCGATCGCGACGGGGAACCCGGCTACCTCCGTTGTCGTCGTCGGTGCAACCGTGGTCGTCGCCGGTCCAGAAGTAGTGGTAGAGCCAGAGGTAGTGGTCGTCGTGGCCCCGGTAGTGCTGCAAGCGGAGATCACCGCCGCCATGGCTAACGCGAGAAAGGGAATCCTTCTCAAGAAAACATCCTCCTTATCGGAGGATGAAGGTGTCGGTCGGTTCGGAAACCGCACGATTTCGCCTTCATCCGAGACGCTTCGTGTGTGCCGGAGAGGCAGGCGGCCTGGCTCGCCGCTCCGTCGGCTCAGAATCGTGGATGATCACCACGTCGTCGCATAGGAGGGCATAACAGCTGCGGGACAGCGCCCGGACTCACACCGGGACTTCGCTGCGTTCTCCAGCCCCCAAAGTGAGGGGCGTTGACGAGTATAGGTCTGAGGTTGGAGGCTTGTCCGTCAAGCGTCAGTCATCGAATAGGGAGCCAAAGATCAGCGAAGGAGGCGCCTTCGCATCTCATCGCGCCCTCGTAATTTGGCGGCTGGGTCCCGGCGAATTCGAAATTCGGCCTGATGCTCCCGGAATCCGGGCGCGGAGCGCCAGGTTTGGTGTGAGCCGGGACTGGAGCGCCAAATTTGGGTGGCGACAGATAGCTCCGGTTCCCTTCGCCGATTCTTCAGAGAACGGTGCCCCGGGTGAGGTCGCGGCCCCCCAGCCAGCGAAATTCACAGTTTGACCACCAAGCCATCGATCTGCGACTAAACCCACCACGCTCTGCTACCTTCGGATGGCGATGGAACAGTTACTACGACCCATCGAGCGCCGGGTGCTGGCGCTGAAGGCAAACGGTCAGACCACGGCCGAGATCGCCCGCCGCTTCAAGCGGGGCGAGGACCACATCGAGCGAATCATCGGCTGGACTGATATTCCTCGACAGCCCCGGGAAAGGCGACGGGACGGGTTGAGGCCGGTCGAACGCCGGGTTCTATCTTTGAGGAACGACGGTTTGAGCCATGAACAGATTGGGGTCCTCTTCCGTCGCGATGCCGAATTCGCCCGGCGAGTTGAGAGCCTCGCCCAGCTGCGCGACGAACTCGGTCTGCTCACCGACACCTGACGATCTGGCGGCGGCGGCATCTCAACAGCTGAGGCGAATCCGTTCACTACGCCATCACGAGATAATCAAGGACCCAGCGACGACGGCCGAAACCAATGCAGATGGATAGTTTGGCGGCTACCCGAAAACGGGTCGATGACGCATTGTCGGACTCCGATCGTCTGGTTGCTCTGGTCGACCTGGCGTCGGCGCTCTATGAGTACGACGCAGCCGAAGCGGCCCTGGTCAGCGATCAAGCAATCGCCCTGGCGGACCGCCTGGGTGATTTGTCTGCTCGTGCCTGGGCGCGTCATCATCGGGCCTGGGCAATAGCCGCCCTCGGTCGGCTCGACGAAGGCCTCGAGGAACATCTGGCAGTGCTGCAAGATTTCGAACTGCGCGATGACCACCGCGGGGTTGCCCACTCCTTGATGGCGATCGGCGACATTCACAGCGACGCCGGCGACACCACCGTGGCTCTGGAATTCCTGGAAAGAGCTGCCGCTCCGATGGAGGCGGTGGGAGATCGGGCCGGCCAGGCGGTGGTGCTCAACCTGACCGGCATCGCCCTCGGTCACGAAGGACGCCATCGCGACGCCGCTTCCGTGTTCGAAGAGGCGGAAAAGTTCTTCACCGACCTCGAAGACCCGCTACGGATCACCATGACCAAGATCAACCGGGGCTTCGAGTATCTCGCCCTCGCCGAGACCGAACAGGACCCGACCAACAAGCTCGTGGATGATGCCGCCTACCTTGCCTCCGAAGCGATCGAGATGGGTCACTCGCTCGGCGAGGACGGGCGAAGCACGCTCGCCTACGGCCGATCGTTGAGAGCCCTGGCCCACGCCGCCGCCGGCCGCCGCAATCTGGCCCTCGAAGAGGCTGAAGCTGCCCAGACAGTGGCCGAGGAAGGCGAATTCGACATACTGGCCGCCGAGATCGCTCTTGATCGGATTGGCTGGCTGACCAGCGACGGGCGCCTAGTGGAAGCTCAAGATCTGCTCGACAAGGTTGAGGCAATCAGCGCTTCGAGCGACAACCGTCGCTGCCTCGCCAAGGCTGCGGAGCTGAGGGCCGACATCTTCGAGGCACTCGGCGACCACCAGGCGGCGTTGGTGGCCTATCGAACCTTTCACCGCCTCGATCAGGAGCTTCACAACGACGCCTCCGAAAGGAGGGCCCGCCTCACCTCGGCCAAGTTCCAAGTCGAGAGGGCGCTCCGTGACACGGAATTGGCCAAGCTCCGAGTGGCCGAACTCGAGGCCCTCGACCATGACAAACGCGACTTCCTGGCAAGCGTTAGCCATGAACTGCGCACACCGCTCGCGGCGGTGCTCGGGTTTGCTACAGAACTAGCGGAAGCCTGGGATGGATTCGATCCCGAAGAAGCGCGGGGGTTGGTTCGCCTGATCGCCAAGCAATCCGCCGACATCTCCAGCATCGTCGACGACCTTCTCACCATCACCAGACTCGAGGCGGGGACGATGAACGTCTACCCCAAGGCGGTCGACGCGATGGAGCACCTCACGCCCCTCGTCGAGACTCTGGCCCGCGAGACCAACCGAGCGGTCGACTGGAACGGGAATGCCCTCGTCTGGGCCGATCCGACCCGGCTCCGGCAGGTGATCCGCAACCTTCTGTCCAATGCCTTTCGGTACGGAGGGGCCCGGGTCAGGGTCGAGGTCTACCAGGATGAGGGATTGGCCCACATCGAAGTCCGCGACTCGGGAGGCCCGATTCCCGACAACCGGGTGGCGACCATGTTCGAGCCCTTTGACCATTCCAACGATGGCGGGCGAACCCCGAACTCGGTCGGTCTCGGGCTGGCGGTTGCCAGAAGCCTCGCCAGGATGATGGGCGGCGACCTGGTCTATGCCTACGAAGACTCCGAGTCGATTTTCAGACTGACCCTGCGCAAGTCATTGGAGATGCCAGCCCAACTTCGGGTTTGACGCGGCAACATCGGTTTGGGCCCGCCTGCGGGGTGCCCACGTGGGACGTAGAGTTACGGCCCTCTCGATCTGGGCAGGCAGAACATGTATCAAGCTCGCAGCGACCGCTACCAGGACATGACCTATGCCCGTTGTGGCCGGAGTGGCCTCGATTTGCCCCGGTTGGCGCTCGGGTTGTGGCACAACTTCGGTGGCGATCGCCTGGGCGACCGGGCCCGGAAAATGTTGTTGAAGGCTTTCGACCACGGAATCAATCACTTCGACCTTGCCAACAACTATGGGCCACCACCGGGATCTGCGGAGAAGAACTTCGGATGGCTGCTCGCCCGCGACCTCCAGCGGTATCGCGACGAGTTGGTGATCTCGACCAAGGCGGGATATGACATGTGGGACGGGCCTTATGGCGAATGGGGCTCTCGCAAGTACCTTCTCGCCAGCCTCGATCAGAGCCTTAGCCGGATGGGCCTCGAGTATGTCGACATCTTCTACTCGCACCGATTTGACCCTGCCACTCCCCTCGAAGAGACCATGGGAGCCCTCGATTCGGCGGTGAAGGCCGGCAAGGCGCTATACGTCGGGATCTCCTCCTATAGCCCCGAGAAGACCCGGGAAGCCGCCGCCCTCCTCCGGGCCTCGCGAACGCCATTCATCATTCACCAACCCTCCTACTCGATGTTCAACCGATGGATCGAGCGCGGCTTGCTCGATGCCCTGCAAGAGGAAGGGTTGGGCTGCATCGCGTTTTCTCCACTGGCTCAGGGGATGCTGACCGACAAGTACCTCAACGGCATCCCCAAGACTTCGCGGGCTGCTCAGGGAACCTCGTTCGACCAGACTCTGTTGACCGACGACAACCTCGCCCGGGTCAGAGCGTTGAACGAGATAGCCGGGCGCCGCGGACAGACCCTCGCGCAGATGGCAATGGCCTGGGTTCTGCGCGACCCACGAGTGACCACCGCGCTGATCGGTGCCAGTCGCTGGTCGCAGGTCGCCGAAGCGCTGGCGGCTCTAGAGAACACCGCGTTCGACCAGGCGGAACTGGCCGAGATCGACCAGTTCGCAATAGACGGCAACATCAATCTGTGGTCGTCCTCGAGCGAAGAGACCCAGTAGCACCCTGTCCCCCTCTTGAGGGGTCAAGGTTCTTTGTTCCGACGTGGAGGCCGAAGCATCACGGAACAAAGAACCTTGATCAGACCGCTCGCCGCATTGGGTGAGCGAGGGGGGAGCGAGAACCCCACCGGCAGCCGACCCTTCTGGACCGATCGCGTTCGTCTCGCTCCCTGGCTAGCCACCGTCCGATTCCACACTGATCTCAGTGGCCTTGATCGAGACCCAGACTTCCACGCCCGGTTCCAGGCCAAGGCTGTCGCCGGCCTGGCGAGTCACCTCGGCGGTGATTGGAAGGGGTGACCCCATCTGGACGCGGACCCGATCCCCCAGCTGCTCGACCAGGCGAACCCGGGACTTCCAAACATTGCGCGGGCTTCCTTCCGGAACTTGACGATGGAGGGCGATCACCCGCGGATGGATAATTAAAAGCACCCGGCCCGTGACCGAAGAATCGGCCACGTGCAGGTCAACTCCATCGACGTCGATCACGCCACGGGCCCCGTGTCCCACAAAGAGATTGGACCCGGCCAGATCGGCGGCGTAGCGCGTTCGCGGCCTCAGCCTGATGTCGTTGGCGGTGCCCACCTGGGTGACGGAGCCGTTTTCGATCACGTGGACCATGTCGGCCAGCAGGAAAGCCTCGGTGGGATCGTGGGTGATGAGCAATCGCGGTCCCGGGTATCGGCTCAGGTGTTCTGCCAGCAAGCGACGCATTTCCGACCGGGTGGTGACATCGAGAGCCGCCAGCGGCTCGTCCAACAGCAGGAGGTCGGGGTCGCCCACCAATGACCTGGCAAGCGCGACCCGCTGAGCCTGTCCCCCAGACAATTGCCGGGGCAAACGATCAGCCATTTCGTCAATACCGAGCCGATTGATCCAGCGGCGGGCCATGTCGTTGGCTGTCTGCCGATCGACACCCCTACTGCGCGGGCCGAAGGCAATGTTCTCCAGCACCGAGAGGTGAGGGAACAAGAGATAGTCCTGAAACACCACCCCGACCTTGCGCTGGTCGGGCGGTATGAACAAGCCCTGGCCGGGGTCGTCGAGAGTGCGTCCGTTCAGAGCAATATGTCCTCGATCGATCGGGCTCATTCCAGCCAGCGCCCTGACTGCCGTTGACTTGCCCGCCCCGTTGGGGCCGAGAAGCGCCACCGTTTGCCCGGGAGCAATCGACAGCCCGAGGTCGAGAACAAAACCTGTGTCTCGTTCAACAACGAATTGTGCTTCCAGGCCAACGGAAAGGGCAGGGTGTGTCGTCAAAGCGCCTTCCACCAGCGGTCCCGGAGCGCCACCAGGACGGTGAGTGACACCGCGACCATGACAAGACTCAACGCGATGGCGGTGTCGCGGTCGCTCTCGAGGGCGACGAACACGGCCAGAGGCAGGGTCTGGGTGCGGCCCTGGAGATTGCCGGCGAACGTAATCGTCGCTCCGAACTCCCCGAGCGCCCGGGCCCAGCTGAGGACCAGACCCGCTGCCAAAGAGGGCCCGATCATCGGCAAGGTGACGCGTCGGAGAACGGTCCACCGGCCGGCCCCGAGGCTGGCGGCAGCACCTTCAAAACGAAGATCGAGGTTCCGAAATGCGCTCTCCACGGTGATCACCAGAAACGGCATCGCAACGAAGACGTTGGCGACGATTACCCCCCAGATTGAGAACGGCAGCAGGATCCCGGTTGCCTCATTCAACGGCTCTCCGACCAGACCGCGTCGCCCCAGAGCAAACAGAAGGGCCGCCCCCCCAACCACCGGGGGCAGCACCAGTGGCAGCGTCACGATCCCTCTCACCAGGGACCGGCCCCGAAACGGGACGCGGGCGATGACCCAGGCCAGTGGCACTCCAATCAAACCAGACACCGCGGTCGCCGCGAGCGAGGTCACCAGGGAGAGTCTCAATGCATCGGTCACTACCTCTTCTGTAAGTAGATCGACCAGTCGAGTCCACGGCGTCCGAACCAGCAGTCCGACGAGGGGCAGCACGAAGAGAAGCAAACCGAACAATGCCAGGATCGCCAGCACGATCGGCGGACGGTTCTTCACACGGCTCCTTCCGGTAGATCGACGGGAAGCCCTAGGGGGTTGAAAAGCCATACCGGGCCAGGATCGCACGGGCCTCGTCTGAAACCGCGAATGTCACGAAGGCATCGGCGCCGTCGGAATTGGGGGCGTTGGTCAGCGCAGCGATGAGATAGGTGGCGACAACATTGGCGTCTGCCGCGATGACCACTCCCTCAACTCGATCACCGGCCGCGAGGACATCGGTCGCGTACACGATGCCGGCATCGAGCTCACCGGCCTCGATCTTGACCAGCAGAGCCCGAACATCTGGCTCGTTCGTGTCGATCGACACCGTCACGCCCGCATTGGCAAGAGCCCGCCGCCCGAAATCGCCACACGGGACTCCCTCGGCACACAAACCGATCAAGAGATCTTCCCGAGCGAAGTCGGCCAGACCGGTCACTCCGGCCGGGTTTCCCGCCGGCACGGCGATCTGAAGAAGGTTGCGTGCCAACGTCGCGGAACTCGCCGCCTCGCCGGCTTCGATCACCTGATCCATATTGAAGATGTTGGCCGAGACGAACACATCGGCCGGCGCTCCTTCGAGAATCTGCTCACGGAGCGACGAGCTTCCGGCGAGATTCAGGTGAACGTTGAATTCTGTTCTACCTGCCTCGAACGTCGTTGCGATCGCCTCGAATGCGTCCGTAAGTGAGGCAGCGGCAAAAACGAGAACCGGTTCCTGGTCGGCTGAGGGGGCGGCTCCACATGACACCGACATCGCCGCCAGAAGCGGAACAAGCAACGCGAGAAGCCGGCGGGTCTGTGTCATGCTGCTCGAGTGCCCGAGCCTTCCAGGTCGTAGCCACCCACGCCCGCCAGCTGTCGTCGGAATCGGGTGCCCACCAGGATCGTCATGGCAGCCTCGAGGACATCGTCGTCGATCCACGATTGGGCCACCCAGAGTTCGGCGCTGTGAACCTCGATGGGATGAAACACTGCACCGACCGCTCGAGCGGCCGGTTCGATCGTCACCGCCGGAATGTCCATAGCCATCGCCCAGCGGCTGGCTTCGATATGGCTGTTCGCCACGGGACCGGGAACGCTCTTGCGAGACTTGGGGACTGCACCGCGGAACGTTTGCTGCACTCCGGCGCCCGGTTCCCGCTGCACCACCGGGAACCTGCCGGTCAATGCTTGTTTCCACCATCCAGACACAACACTGGGTCCCGCCGCGAGCCCGACCTGCCATCGGGCCAATTGGAAACGGGCAATGGCGAGGCCCTGCGCCCGTGCGACCAGGTCGGACCCCGGACCATGGACGACCGCGGCGTGAAGTCGACCGGCCAGGAGGCACTCGAGAGCACTGGCGCTTGTAAGGCTTACCGCCACAGCCCCGGCCCCACGCTCCCGCAACATGCGTTCCAACAGGACCAGCCCCGGTTCGCAACCACCCACGACGATGCCGGGACTATTGCCCCCGAAAGAAGAGACGCGACCATCCGTCACCACCCCGTCGGCGGCGTCCCATCCCTCCGACCCCACGCGAATTGGAGCGGTCACTACCTGGCTACCCACCCGACCGACTCGCACCAACGACCCTTCGGGAGTAGCTGCGCCGCTGGAGATGTCGAGGGGGCACAAGGGCGTTCCGAATAGTGAGTCGACGGTGACCCCGAGAGTGGCGGCCAAGGCGAGGGCAGAGTCAACCCTGGGAAGGTGCCTGCCTGCTTCTACAGCCCCGACCAGCTGCCGGCTAACTCCGGATCGGTGGGCCAGCTCCGCCTGACTGATCCCCGCTGAATCCCGAGCTTTTCGCAGCCGTGAACCAGACATGCCAGGAATCTAGCACTTCCGCCAGTGTTCTGTCCTCACGAGTACCTAGTCACTGTTCGCCCCGGCAGTGACGCTTCAGCCAAGAGCTGTGAAATGCCGATGCTATGAGATGGAGCGGTCGGCCTCGGGAAAAAACAAGTGGCGATCGCCCCGATTGGTATCCCTTGCCGCCGCGGCGTTGTCGGTCGTAGCGCTCCTGATTCTCGCCACCATGGTTTCGAGCGGGTCCATCTCTGCTTCCGTAGCCGCCAACGCGCGCTCCCTCCACTGGGCCAATTCGCTGCTCGGATCAGCCGCGCTGGTGCGGGCAGCCAATGCGCAAGCTGTCGTTTTCGCTGTCGATCACAATCTGGGCGTAGCGAGCGACGAAGCTTTGGAGGCGGCCCTCACCGAGGCGAGGGTGGTCCGTGAGAGCCTCGACGCCTCGGTCAAACTCCAGCCGGTCGATGCCGTCAGCGACCCTGATCTCGACGCGGCCATTGATCGTTTTCTGATCGTGGATGAGCAAGTCCGGATTCAGATCGAACGAGGAAGTGTCGGGGCAGCCGTCGAGTTGTCGCAGGGTGACTTCGAGGTCGCCTTCGAAGGCCTCGAGCGAATCCTGACCGGCGAGCAAGCCAGCATCCTGCAAGCTATCGAGGAAACCGAGACTGCTTCCGGTCGAGTCGCGTCAATCGCAACTGTGATCGTGACTCTGCTGATTCCCGGTGCAGCCATCTCCATTTACTTCCTATTAGCCAGACGGCAAATCCGTGAGCGGAGACTATCGATGGAGTCCCAACTCGTCGCCGCCCGCGAACTGGCTCGGGTCAAAGACGAATTCATTGCCAGCCTTTCGCACGAACTCCGCACTCCGCTCACGAGCATCTACGGATTCTCCGAGTTGTTGTTGCGCGACGGAGTCGAAGACACCGTCCAGACAACCGAGCTCGTCACCATCATCAATACAGAGTCGAGCGAGCTCATGCGCATGGTCGAGGACATCCTGACCGGGGCTCGTCTCGATTCCGGAGCCCTGACGTTTGACATCACCGCTATGGACATCCTCCCCGAGATCGAGAACGTCGTCGAGCCGTTCCGGCGAGCCGGCCTGGAAGTCACGTTGTCATGCCTGCCCGCCATCGTCACCGCCGATCGGATGCGGTTCCGCCAGGTCCTTCGCAATCTCATATCCAATGCTCAGAAGCACGGGGGCTCCCGAATCGCGATCGGCACCCAGGTCAGGGGGACTGATCTGGTGCTGGCAGTCGTCGACAACGGGCCTGGCGTTCCCATCGAGATCGAAGGCCGCCTCTTCGAACGTTTCGTCCATGACGGCAGCCGCGCCTTGCTCACGGGATCGGTGGGTCTCGGGTTGGCAATCGCCCGCAACCTCACGGAAGCCATGAACGGGACCCTCAACTACGAGCGCATCGAAGACCACACCGTGTTCAGCATGACGCTGCGGGTCGCAGCCTCGAACTCGGGCGCTCTTGCCATCGGGCGGATCAGGCCATCAGCCGGGACACTGCACCCGGCAGTCGACGGGCCACGAGCGGCATGACAATGGCACCGATCAGAGTCATGGGGCTATTCGCCCTGTTGGTCGTTTTGGCGTTGGCCTTCATGTCGATAGCAGCGCCTCCGGCCTGGGCCGACCACGACGTGGGCCAGGGACAGGCCGGCCATGATGTTGATGACGACGACTCGCCGAGCACGACGACGACCACTCTGTCGCCCACGACAACGACCACTCTGTCGCCCACGACTACAACGGTCGTCCCACCGGTCACAACGACGGTTCCCGTGAGAGTCACGACCACGACGACCTTCACCGTTCCTCCCTCGGCGACTACCACAACCACTGTGGTGCCTCCACCCCGAGAGAATTGGGAGGAGCAACCGGTCGAAGAGGAATATGGCTCCACGTCGTCCACCACTACCCGCCCCGAGCCTCAAGACGATTTTGATTCGAACGAGACTCTGGTGCTATCGCTCACCCATACTGGGCCTGGTAACTCGGGAGGAGGTTCATCCGGATCGGACGGAAATGGATTCCACATCTCACCCCGGGAAGGTCTTACTGTCGGTTTTCGCACGGCGGTAGAAGTGATCCAGGGCCATCTTCTGCAATCGATGCTGCTGGGAATCCTGGTAGCAGCATTCTTCATGGCCGGAGTCGACAAGCGACGCGTCGAACCAAAGCCGGAAGCAGCCCCCCTCCTCAGGTCTTACTCCACCGGACGCTAGCCACGGAGCCCGAATAACTCGCTGCAACGCTGAGGGGGGCATCAATAGGATGCTGAGGTCGTGGCCGATCGATTCTTTCCGTACGACTTTGATGAGAGGTTTTTCTGGATCTGGGGCCCGCTGGGAGCCAGACCCAAGAAGGACGGCGTCACCCTCACAGATGGCGGAAAATTCGTCGCCACCTTCGGTCGATTCCGCGTCGAGACACCGCTCTCCAACATCAAGGACGCCAACAAAACCGGGCCCTACCGGTGGTGGAGAGCGGTCGGAATTAGAGTCTCAGGCGTCGACTCCGGCATCACGTTTGGAACCACCCCGCGCGGCGGGGTCTGCATACTCTTCAAGGAGCAGATCCCCACGGTGATACCGCCCGCTCCACTGCACGCTGGCCTGACGGTGACAGTGGCCGACCGGGACGCCCTCGTGAAGGCTCTCACCCAAAGCTCGTGACCACCACCCAGGAGTCTGAAATCGAAACTCTAGCCGCCATCGCCATCGGCATCGTTGCCATCCTCCACATCGTCTTCCTTGTGATGGAGATGTTCCTGTGGACCAAGCCAATTGGCCGGAAGTCGTTCGGCCTGACCGAGGAACTGGCTGCCGCCACCGCCACTCTCGCCAAGAACCAGGGCCTCTACAACGGATTCCTGGCGGCAGGCCTGATCTGGGCGGCGCTGTCGGTGACCTGGTCGGTGCAACTGTTCTTTCTGGGGTGCGTGATCATCGCCGGCATCTTTGGCGGACTGACCGTGGGCAGGTCGATTCTCTGGATTCAGGCAACACCGGGGATCGTGGCCCTCATCCTCGCCTTCCTGGCACGCAACTGATCCTGGGAGATGGCGCTCCCGGCAGCCTGATCAGCAGGCCAGATCCTGTTAGTCGTGAGTACAGTTCGGCCGCCCCTAAATCGGAACGGAAGGCTGCGATGGCACTGCTGAAGCGACATTCGGACAAAGTCGACGTGCTCTCAGGTGTTCCTCTGTTTTCTGGACTCTCCAGGAAGGAACTCGGTGAGATCGCCCGCAATGTCACCGAGGTCGAGATCTCACCGCGTGAATATCTCGCTTTCGAGGGGGAAACCGGCAGCCAGGCGATGGTCCTTTTGGCGGGCCGGGTGTCAGTTCGTAAGAAGGGTCGCAAGATCGCTGAACTCAGCACCGGCGATGTGGTTGGCGAAATGAGCCTCGTGACCAACAAGCCCCGCAACGCGACGGTTCGGGCCGACACTTTCGTCGCCGCCCTCGTAATGGATTCGAGGGAATTTGCCACCGTCATGGACGAGCATCCTCAAGTCGCAGCCAAAATCCTCAAGACCGTGGCCGAACGCCTCGCCGAGGCCGGACACGACTGAGCACGGTCGGATCGCGTTTCGACACATGGCGATGAGGTACGACAGCTTCGGGTCGCTTTAGGATCTCGCGATGGATCAGACTCCGAAACGGTCAACAGGTGCTGGCGGCAGCCCGGGCGGCCTGGCTCCTTTTCTGCTCGGCATAGCCATGACCATTGCCGGCGGCTACTTGCTCCTAAATGCCTTGCGGGTGCTCCATGGTTTCGGCGGCGGTCTCTTCGGGATCGGGAGCTTCAACGTCACCGGCGGTATGATCATGATTCCATTCATCATTGGGACAGGGATCATTTTCTATGACTCCAGCAAGTGGTACGGGTGGGCGCTGTCCGCAGGGTCGCTGCTGGCTCTGATCATCGGAGCCGTCGCCAGCGTGCGATTTTCGTTCGAGGGGATGAGCGCCTTCGATCTGATCGTCATCCTCGTTCTCCTTTTCGGTGGGATCGGCCTGGTTCTGCGATCGGTCAAGGATCAGTCGTAGGCGGTCAAGCCACCGTCGAGACCCAGGTCCTCAGTCGGCGTCAGCTCAATCGGGCCACACTGGCCCGCCAGTCTCTTCTGACCAGGGTCACCTCGAGCGCTGCCGCCATGATCGAGCAACTGGTGGGAATGCAGGCTCAGAACCCGCTCGATCCTTTTACGCGCTGGAGGCCCGGATCGATTCATTTCGACCGGAAGCCTTGTCAGACTTGATCGAGAGTCGGGCTGCCCTCCGGGTCCCTTTGTTGCGGTCGACCATCCACCTCGCCACCGCCCGCGATTGCCTGTCGATGCGGCCGATCTTCGGGTCGGTGCTCGCCCGCACGTTTGGATCCACCTACTTCGCCAAAGACATCGACGGTGTCGACCGCGCAGCCCTTCTAACCGTCGCCCGAGCTTTGCTCGAGGAGCGGCCACGAACCCGGGCGGAGCTCGGCCCGCTCCTCGCCGAGAGTTGGCCCGACCGGGTCCCCGCTTCTCTCGCTCAGGCCGCCACGTATCTGCTGCCAGTCGTTCAGGTGACCCGCGCGGACTTTGGCAAAGGAAAGGGCCGGCGGCATGGACCACCATCGAAAGCTGGCTGGGGCGCCCGCTCGGACCCGTCGGTCCTCCCGACGACCTCATCCTTCGCTACCTCGGCGCGTTCGGTCCTGCGGCCCAGAAGGACATGAGGGTCTGGTCCGGACTGGCGGGTCTCGCGGATGTGGTCGAGCGACTGCGACCGGGTTTGGTCACGTTCCGAGACGAGCGCGGAATCGAGTTGTTCGACCTTCCGGGGGCGCCCCGTCCCGACCCTGAGACACCGGCGCCGCCTCGATTCCTTCCCGAGTACGACAACCTTCTCCTCTCTCATTCGGATAGGTCTCGATTCTTCGACGGCGACCTGATCCCGAAGGGCTGGGTCGGGAACCTGCTCTTGGACGGCATGCTTGTCGGAGGTTGGAAAATCGAACGATCGAAGGGGAGCGCACGCTTGAACATCGAACTCGGCAGGAAGTTGCGCAGACCCGATCTCGAGGATGTGACCGTCGAGGGATCGAGGCTGCTCGACCTCACAGACCCGACCATCGAAAAGCATGAAGTCCGCGTTGCAGTTCAGTCGTGAGACAGTAGGTGAGGCCCAATGGAGATTCAGGAACACAACCTGGCGTAACTACGGGGTCAGGGCCTTTCGCACGGCCGGTGCGACTTCGGCACCGAGCAACTCGATGGCTCGCATCATCGGCTTGTGGGGTATCGATCCGACCGACATCTGCGCCAGGAACCGCTGGTGGCCGAAGAGCTCATACTGGAACAGAATCTTCTCGATCACCTGTTGGGGGCTTCCCACGAGAAGGTGACCTCTTGGTGATCGACCAGCTTCGAACTGTCCCCGGGTCACTCCCGACCAACCACGTTCTTGCCCGATCCGATTCATCACATTGGCATAGCTGGCATAGAAGGTGTCTCCGGCTTCCTGGGAGGTGTCGGCGACGAAGGTATGCGAATTGATGCTGACCGCAAGGCTGTCGCGGTTGTGCCCGGAGCGTTCGCCGGTCTCGCGATAGAGGTCTACGAGCGACACGAACTGTTCGGGCAGCCCCCCGATTATCGCCAGGGCCATCGGCAATCCGAGAACCCCGGCTCGCACCGCGGATCCCGGGTTGCCGCCTACAGCAATCCAGATGGGTAGCCGGTCCTGCAGAGGTCGCGGATAGACACCCTGATCGCGCATCGGTGACCGGTGCTTACCTTCCCAGGTCACGAATTCGTTGCTCCTGATCTTGAGGAGCAATTGGATCTTCTCGTGGAAGAGGTCGTCGTAGTCGGCAAGGTCGTAACCGAACAACGGGAATGACTCGATGAAGGAACCGCGGCCAGCCATGATCTCGGCCCGTCCTCCGGACAACAGGTCGAGAGTCGCAAAGTCCTGGAAGACCCTGACGGGATCGTCCGAGGACAACACCGTCACTGCGCTAGTGAGGCGGATTCGTTGGGTCCTTGCAGCGATGGCGGCCAGGACCACCGCTGGCGCCGAAGCAGGAAAATCGGGCCGGTGATGCTCGCCCAGGCCAAACACCTCAAGGCCCACCTGATCGGCCAGTTCCACCTGCTCGACGAGATTGCGCAGGCGATCGGCCGTGGAGATCGTCTCGCCTGTCTGCGGATCTGGGAAGACCTCCGCAAAGTCGTAGATACCGATTTCCATGGCAGCTCGCTATCGAAAGATTGCTGAACGAACAACCTGTGACGAAGGGCCGGCATTCCGTCGGGCCAAATTCCGGCGGCCGGTTGCGGGTCGCAGCCGTCCGATGGCCGACAGTTAGCCGCGTACTCCGGAGAGGCGTCCCCGCAGGGACCGTTGTCGATGGTTGTCCTGCCGGTCCGGTACACCAGCATCAAGCGGACCCGGGCGCCCGAGCAGATAGCCCTGACCGAACTGAACACCCAGCTTCTGCAGATGCCCGAGCTCTCCCTCACGCTCTATTCCTTCAGCAACGACTTCAGCCCTCAGTACGTCACCCAGAAGTTTGAGGCCACTCACCAGAGACTGCTTGGACGGATCGACGTCGATGTCACGAATCATGGAAAGGTCGATCTTGATGATCGAGGGCCGGAGCCGGACCAGGTACCACAAGTCGATTCTGCCCCGTGCGAGGTCGTCCATGGCTAGCCGGTAGCCGCGATTGACCAGGCGATCGATGTGAAACTTGGTCCGCTCGTAGCTATCGATGACCGTGTCCTCGGGTAGTTCGAGCACGACCCGAGTAGGAGCGATTCCGTCGAGGGAGTCGTAGAGAAATGGTGAACAGAGCGTCTCGACCGAGGAATTGAGGGCCAGATAGGCGCCCTTGGGAGCCGTCTGGAAACCCTCTATGGCTGATCGAATAGCGGCCAGTTCCAGTCCCACCCGAAGCCCGGCCCTGGAGGCAGCCGAGAACCAGGCCGGCGGTGAGCCCTTGGCAAACCGGGAAAGAGCTTCGTAGCCGACGGTGAGGCGTTCGCCCCTCTGCCTCCGAATATCGACGATCGGTTGGTAGACCACGTTGAAGGCCCGGGTCTCGATCATCTTTGCCACTTCGGCGGCGGTTGGCGTTCGAGAAGAGAGGTCATGAACCGGTGTGACTCGCACCAATCCCTGTTGCCGTGGCGCGCTCGGAACGGACGTCGGTATCACGAACAGTTATCGGCCTCAGCCCAAAATTTCTGTAATCCGCCCCCCCTATTTCGACCCATTCGTCGCCTTTCTAACCTGCTCCCGATGCGCTTTTCCCGCGCCGACCTCGAAGCTGCCCGAGATCGGAGCGTTCCTGATCTCCTTGGTGACGACCTGCGGCTCCTCTTTGTCGGGATCAACCCCGGGTTGTGGACCGCAGCCGCCCAGGCCCACTTCGCCAAACGCGGCAACCGCTTCTACCCCGCCCTGCACCTCGCCGGCCTGACCGAACGGGAAATCGACGCTTCCGGTGGATTGTCGCGCGAAGACACCCTCGAGCTGACCGCCCGGGGCATAGGAATTACCAACCTGGTCAACCGTGCCACTGCCCGCGCCGACGAGCTCTCGGCGGAAGAGGTCCGCCGCGGAGGTTCCGACCTGGCCAGGAAAGCGTCGCACCTCCGGCCGGCCGTGATCGTGGTCCTCGGCATCACTGCCTATAGGACGGCCTTCGACCAGCCCCGGGCCAAGAGCGGCTGGCAGCTCGAAGGGCTCGGGGAGGCCGAACTTCTGGTCGCCGGAAACCCCAGCGGGCTCAACGCCCACGAGACCGTGGCCTCCCTGGCGGCATCGTTCAAAGAGGCTGCCGACCGCGCCGGGATTCGGCCGATTATTATCGGCCAAGGCTAAGGCGGATCGTGTTGAGGCCGGGCCGGGCGATCAAGCCAACGGGATCTTCTTCTGCGGATCGACGAACGGCATCGGCGTTACCGTGGCAGCCCGACCACCCCACTCGGTCTCCACTCTGACCCTCTGGCCTTCACGGGAGTTGTCGACCGGCAGCCAGGCGTAACCGATGTTGGCGGCAAGCCGGGGCGAGTAAATTGCCGACGTGACTTTGCCGACAACGCGGTTACCGACCGAGACCGGCCATTTCGTATTGTTGAGGGCCGGGAACGGTGGGCCCTCGACGACCAGCCCGTTGATCTTGTTGGCGACTCCTTCTTGCTGAATCCGTCGATAGGCCGCCATAGAGATGGAGGCCGAATCGTCCAGATCGAAGTCGACCAGTCGATCGAGCCCCAGCTCGAAAGCGTTGTTCTCGTAGGTCATGTCGGCGCCCCAGTTGAAGATCGCCCCCTCGATCCGCCGAATGTCGGACGGACCGGTGGGTCGGAGCCCGTAAGGCCCGCCGGCCTTCATTATCGCTTCGTAGACCTCGGTTCCTTTGGTGGTGTCGGTGAGATATACCTCATAACCCACTTCCGACGTCCAACCGGTCCTGGTTACCACGACCGGCGCCCCGGCGATCTCGGCACTGGTCCAGTAGTAGTACTTCAGCTTGCCTATCTCCTCCCCCAAGAGGTCGATCATGAGATCCTTTGACTTGGGCCCCTGAATCTGAAGCGGTGCGACATCGGCCTCACGGATGGTCACATGGACATCCGGGTAGGCGTTCTTGAGCCCCCGAGCAAAAAGCAACGCGTCGGAAGAGGCCAGCGCAAACCAGAAGGTGTTCTCATCCATCCTTGTGAGGACCGGATCGTTGATGATGCCGCCATCGGAGTCGCAGATCAGCACATACTTAGCCTGTCCAACGGC
>DATLEZ010000030.1:0-19983 GCA_035525055.1 Acidimicrobiia bacterium
TCTGCTCGCTACAGCAGGGCTGCGAGATGTGGAAGTGTCCCCGATCGACTTCAACTACGAGGCCGCCACGTTCGACGAGTACTGGCAGGCTTTGCAGGAGGGGACGGTCCGCATGTCATCGCTGCTACACGGCCAGTCTAAAGAGACCCGCCTGCGAATCCGTGATGCCCTGAAACAGAAGCTCAACGAGCACCGCGCCCCAACCGACACGATCACACTCCCTGTGGCGGTCAAGCTCGCCGCCGGGAGAAAGTCGAGCTGACGAAGGCAACACCGTCGGGACAGCGAGCGCGGCGATGCGCAGGCGGATTCGCCGTCATCCCCGTGCTATGTCACGGCGAGAAGCCTCCGCCTAACGTTACGAAGGTCAGAAGGTCGACCCGCCCTCTCGTACTGAGGCCCTTGAGAGCAAGGGCCTCGCCTCACCCACAACGGCGTCACTCTGATAGAGAATGGCTCCCGAGGATCGCTCCAACGGCAGGACATCGGCCCGAGCGGACAAACCCCCAACACGCCGAAACCCCACCTGAGCAGGGGTTTCACCTAGCGCGCCCGGGGCGACTCGAACACCCAACCTCCTGATCCGTAGATCTCCAAGCGGCGTCCACGGGCGTCCACAAGAGTCCGTGCGCCTGGAGGAACGAGCCTTTCAAGTCCGCACAGGTCCCCGGCCGTCCATAGGAATCCATCGCGAATGGCAGTAGCGGGGGCGGGATTTGAACCCGCGACCTTCGGGTTATGAGTTCCTTCCGGGGGTGCTGGTTGATTCTCGTTGATGCTCATTAGTGCCCACTACCAGGCATTTCGCGGAATCCGCATGATGGCTGGTACCTGGGGATAACCCCTCGTGACGCCCCATCCGTTAGAAGATCCGTTAGAAGATCGGGCCGGCAGCGAGAACCGCCGTAGGCGGTTCCATTTCGTGTTCGGGGTCGGCGGTGAAAACTGTCACAAGGTCTTCATATTCTCATTGCAAGTGACAGTGCCAATGGCGGCGGTGCCGCCCCACGAACGTCCGCGTGAGCGGCTCCTATCTCGCGGTGCAGAGGCTCTAAATGAACGCGAGCTACTGGCGTTGGTGCTTCGCAGCGGCGCTCCCGGTCTCAGCGCGCTCGACCTAGCGGCGGAACTCCTCGCCGAGTACGGAAGCCTGAACCGATTGGCTTCCGCCGAGCCCGAGGAGATGGCGAACAGACGCGGCATCGGCGCCGCCAAGGCAGCCGCTCTGGTCGCCGCGTTTCAACTTGCCAACCGGGCCGAAGTCGAGCCCGCGGTGCCAGTCGTACTCCGGACAGCGGAAGACGTTGCAGGTGTGGCGCGGCGGGAGATCGGCCGGGCGAGGCGTGAGCGCGTTCTAGTGCTCATCTGCGATGGCGGCAATCGTCTCCTGCGGACGGTGATCGTCTCGGAAGGGTCTATCGATCGATCGATGGTCCCCGTGCGCGAGATTCTCAATGCCGTACTCCGACACGACGGTCGTGGGTTCGCCCTGGCACACAATCACCCGAACGGCGATTCCCGGCCGAGCGACGCCGACGAACGAGCGACGCAAGCCGTCCGAACAGCTGCAACATCGGTCGGTCTTCGGTTCTTCGGGCACGTGGTGACTGCTGGAACAGAATTCGAGTCGTGCCACTAGTCCCGGCCATTGAAGACAGGGTTGAAGATCGCCGAAGTGAGCACTTCAGACCGCGAACGGACGACCTCGATTGGCCCGTCCAAACTGTCGATTAGAGAAAGATGGCGAGCCGCCCGCAGCTGCCACTCGTGGTCCGGGAGCCATACGCGAGTCTCCAGAAACTGGTCAGGTGATATCCGTTTTCTGCGAGCCATACTCCCACGAGTGTTTGAGTTGATCTCATCCCAGAACTTCGGCGATCTAGTCACACCTCTGAAGAAATCAGGATCCATACGGTCAGATGTGAAGCGAAGGGTGGGGAACTCCGAAGAGACGTAGAAGCCATCAAACGCTGAATCAACCACCGCGATGGCCCCTTCCCATGCACCTAGTTTGCTGAAGACCACCTCGCCCTTAGTAAGGCGACGAAGCTTCTTGTAGGAAGTCTCCGATCCCATGATCGTTCCTCGGTCGATTAGACCACGACCAAAGCTGTACACGCCTGCAATGCGATATGTTTCGGTCGGGTTCACTTCATCAAGCTCGTTGGTTGGTTCGAGTAGGTCCCGGAGCACTACACGCTCCCAGCCAGCGGACGGGATCGTCGAGGTGGCGACGGAGTCAACTACCTCGACAAGCTGCCCCCGAAGCGCCTGGAGGCTCTGCATTGCTGCCGCTTCAGCCTCGATTGCCTCGTCAACCAGAACAAGAGGACTCCGACGCGTCAGATCGTCGCTTCCGTTGGGGTTGCGGAGGTCGAGGCTGAAGTCCGCAGCCTCGATCTCGGCAATAGACACCCGCCATGCGCGTTCGTTCGGTTCTCGCTGTTCCCACCATTTCTGACACTCTGCGAACTCATCGAACAGAAGTGGTTTAGTCTTCGAGTACTTTTTCCGACCCTCGGGAGTTCGAAGCTCGTAGAACCAAACGTCTTTCGTACGCCCGGACTTCTCTAAGAAGAGCAGGTTGGATGGAATGTCCGTGTACGGCTCGAAAACACCCGGCGGAAGCCGCACAACGGTATGGAGGTTGCAATCGGTCAGCAGCTGCTGCCTGATTCTTGTGCCGACACCCTCGCCGAAGAGGACGCTGTTTGGGACGACGATGCCACACCGCCCACCGTCTTTGAGCTGACGAATAACAAGCTGGAGGAACAACCACGCTGTCTCGCCCGTCTGTTTGTCAGCTGGAAAGTTGACCTGGATTGTTCTCTCTTCCTCCGCACCGAACGGGGGGTTAGTCAAGATCACGTCGACACGCTCGCTCTTGCTGATCTGGGTGATAGGCCTGCTGAGAGCGTTGCCGCGGACGATGTTTGGCTGGCCGACGCCATGGAGTACGAGATTCATCATTCCAAGGAGGTAAGGCAGAGGCTTCTTCTCAATGCCGCGCAGATTCTCATGCAGCATCCGCCGCTGGTCGGTGGTCTGCACGTTCGGGGCGAGGTGCTCGAGGGCCTCGACGAGGAAGCCTCCGGTTCCGCAGGCGGGGTCGAGAATGATCTCGCCCAGCTTCGGGTCGACCTGCTGGACGATGAATCGAATCACCGGGCGGGGTGTGTAGAACTCCCCAGAGTCGCCGGCGGCATCGCGCATATCTCGGAGCATCGACTCGTATAGGTGAGCCATTGTGTGGATGTCGTCGGCGGAGGCAAAGTTGATCTCGTTCACCTTGTTGACCACGTCACGCAGCAGGTAGCCCGAGAGCATTCGGTTGTTGGTCTCTTTGAAAACCGAAGCCAGCACATCTCGCGGATCGTGGCTGTCGGTACCGGTGAGTCCCCTGAGGTATGGGATGAGGTCGCCGTTGATGAAGTCGATCAGCGCTTCTCCGGTCCGCCCGTGCAGTTCTGCCGCCCAGTCGCGCCACCGATAAGGTGGCTCGATGGCGGGTTTGAATTCGGGGTCCGTAACCTCCCGGTTCTCCTCAAGCCCATCGAATGCCTTGAGGAAGAGCAGCCACGCAAGTTGGGGGATGCGGTCGAGGTCACCGCTGAGCCCGGCGTCCTTCCGCATGTAATCCCGAGCGGACTTGATGACGGCGGCCAGCTTGGCCTGGGGTGAAACCGGGGTTGTTGGCTTCTTCGTTTGTGCCATGGTTCAGACCTCCTCGGAAGTGAATATTGCGGCCCACAGGTCCCGAACGAGGTCGTAAGCAGCAGTAAACGACTGGGCTTCAATGTCATAGTCGCCAGCCATGCGCTCGTACTTCTCTGGCCAGGACTCGGGCAGGACCGGCAGCACTTCCGGTGGCATCGTCCCATTGCGCTCGGACCAGACCTTGATGCACGCCGCGGCAACTGCGGCAGTGTCGAGCATCTCGTGTTCGATCAGGATGACAAGGTCAACGAGGTCTCGGACGCGCGAGTTCTCCCGGTCGTCAAGCTCGCGCAACATTCCGTGGTACTTCTCTGCGGCATGTCGATGAATGTCCACGACTTCGATGACAGGAGGGGGAATGTCGGCGAACGCGAGCAGGTTCGGCAGCTCGATGCGGTCGGTGTCGTCAAGTTCGTGCGTGCGTGGGGAGATGTCGAGTTGGACACGGCCAAACTCGGTGTCGGCGAGTTGAGCCGTGACCCTTGCCCGCCAAGTCGACCTGCCTCTCTCATCCTCCATCAATGGAGTCGGACGCTGGACCTCGATAACGAACGAGTCCCCAAACGGATCTAGTCGGAGGGCGTCAATGAGACGGTCGTGGAGTTCGTCCGCGTTCGCCACCTCATCTCTTAACCCGAGGTCGATGTCCTTGGTGAGGCGCGCCTCGTCCTTTAGGCGGACTTCAAGGGCCATCCCCCCTTTCAAGACCCACATCCCCGGTTCGGCCGATTCGAGCCTGGCCACGACGCGTGCGAAGAGCACACGACGTCTGAGGCGATCGAGAGTGATTCCGGTCTCGCCCGATTGCTCTCGCAGTCGGTGCTCGAGCGCGGTGCGGAATGCCTTTGGCGTGCCGTAGGTCATGTCGCCTCCGCTCGATGGATCGCACGTTCGATATAGAGGGCGCCACGCGGGTCGATCATCTCAGCCGATGTGCGGAGCGCACGGAGGGTGAACAGGCCCCTTTCGCGACCATCGCCGATGGCGCGTGAGAGTTGGTCCTCGTCGACCCCCAGCGTGGCAACATCGATGATCGACCGCAGCGGCGTGGTCACTCGGAATCCGGAGCGGTCTTCGGTATCAACGTCCCTCAGCGTGTCTCGATGAAGCACGACGGCGTCGTCCTTCATTGAGAAACCCGGAGGAACAGTGAGGTGGACTCTGGGTGCCTCAAACTCACCGATGCCATGAACAGAAAGCGCCGACTCGTGTGAAACGACTGCACGACCCTTAGACCAGAGGCTCCACCGGACTAGATCGTCGTGAACGCCGGGGATCCAATCCGTGAGGCGAAACAGCCCTCTGTCGACCCTGACCCAGTTCCCTGCGGCTACATGGTGAGCTTGAGCCTGGTAGGAATAGCCAAGGCTCTTCGCCTGAGCTGCCGTGAAGTACCCCGCCTGCTCTGAGGCTGCTGAGAAGAGTCGCCGCCTGAGATCTCGTCGGTCCATCCGCATGGGATTGATACTACATCGCAACTTGAGTTACAGATGGCAGACATGAACTGAACTACAGTTTCAACTGAGAAAACTATGCTGCATAAAGGAGGTTACTGAGTTTCGCCACCGCATCTCTGAGGTCAGTTGCAGACCCAAACCGAGCGGCGATCTCGGCCGGCGAACCGAGGCTTGATAGCGGTGGAACCTGGAGAACGGCCAGATCGTCGAGCTGGCCGATCCCATGCTCGGCGTACTTGTCGAGGAGGTACGAAAGAACCTCCCGGGCTGCCGGCTGGTACGCCTCGAAGAACTCGACATGCTCTTTGGTGACCCGTCGCACGCGGTCTCGCCGGGTCGCCAGCGGACGGTTCCAAGCGAGGTGGACCAACACGTCGATCGGGTCGGCATCGACCATCCCGGTTCGCTGGAGTAGTTCGTCGGGATCAATCCCATGGACGGCGAGAGCGTCAAGCACATCTTGTCGGCCGACTCTGCTCGACCACCTCGACCGGAGCTCTACCTGGTCGGGGAAGATGGCGCGGATGGTCTCCGTGACGAAGTCCCGGTACTCGATCAGTCGCAATCGTTCGGTTTCGGGATCGAGGTGGTAGGTCGCCTCGGCCGTGACCCACACCTCGACATCGTCGATATAGAACTTCGCCCTTGGCTCCTGCTCGAGGTCCGCTGGGTGGATCGTGCCTTCCGAGACGATGTCGTCGAGGAGGGGGGGCTCGGGTTCCATGACCACCGTTTCCTCAACGACATTGCCTTCATCGTCGATCTCCTCCACATCAACCCGCTCAGGGGGCCCATCGAACTCGGGGTCGTTGAAGAGTGCGGTGGCGTCGGCGTAGTCGATGATGTCGAAAGAGAGCTTGTCCTCGTCCGGGTACAGTCGTGTACCCCGACCAATCATCTGCTTGAAGAGAGCCATTGACCCAACGGTTCGGAACAAGACGATGTTGCGCACCGTCGGGAGATCAACCCCTGTGGAGAGCATGTCCGAAGTCGTGGCTATCACCGGAGTGTCGGATTCTGTGTCGGCAAAGTCACTCAGGTGGCCCCTCCCTATCTCGGCCTCGTCGCTGACGATGCGAACGACGTAGTTTGGATGACGCTTGGTCAGGTCGTCATTGGCGTTGTGCAGAGCCCGACGCATTTGATCGGCATGCTCCTGGCTTACGCAAAACACGATGGTCTTGGCCCAGCGATCGGAGCTCCGAAGGTAATCGGTGAGATGTTTGGCAGCGGCTTCGGTGCGCGTGAGTAGAGAGACCACCCGCTCAAAGTCTTTGGTGGTGTATTGAGCGGCGGGAATCTCCTCTCCGAACATATCAAGCTGGCCGTCTGTGGGTGCCCAGCCGTGGGCATCGGGGCTGAGCACCACGCGGCGCACACGGTAAGGGGCGAGAAAGCCGTCCTCGATGCCTTGGGCGAGTGAGTACTCGATCAGTGGATCACCGAAGTACTCGTAGCTGTCGGCAGTCTCGTCCCTCTTAGGTGTGGCAGTCATACCCAGCTGTGTGGCCGGCGCGAAGTGGTTGAGGATGGCTCGCCATGACGACTCGGCCCTGGCGCTCCCACGATGGCACTCGTCGACGATCACCAGATCGAAGAAGTCGGGAGCGAACTCCCGGAACATGCCGTTAGGGTCTTCTCCGCCGTCGGCCATAGCCTGGTAGAGAGCAAAGTAGATCTCACGCCCGGCCTTCGCCTCGCCCTGGAGCTTCCAAATCGGCGTGTTATCACCGAAGCCGAAGGCCGGTTTGAACTCTCGTTCGATTGGTTGATCAATGAGGATGTTGCGGTCTGCGAGGTACAGAATCCGGGGCTTACGTCCGGACCGCCAGTCGCTGTTCCAGAGCTTCCAGACGATCTGCATCGCCACGAACGTCTTCCCGGTACCGGTCGCCATCGTAAGTAGCAGTCGCTTGTCCCCGCGGAGGATCGCCTCGATCGATCGGTTGATGGAAGTCCGCTGGTAGTAGCGAGGCTCCTTCACCGTGCCATCGGGGTTCCGCAAGGCGCGGTTGAAGGGCGATAGGAGACAATCAGCGACGGGATCATCCACGATTCCCTTCCAGGCCCGGTATCGGGACCAGACCGCAGGAGGTGACGGGAACTCAAGAAGATTCGCGGTCTCGCGGCCAGTATCGCGGTCATCCTCGACGATGCCCTTGCCATTCGTTGAGTAGGCGAGCGGCACGTCAAGCAACGAGCCATAGTTCTTGGCCTGCTGAATCCCCTTGCCGGGGATGGCGTACTCGCGCTTGGCTTCCACCACAGCAACCGGCACGCCGGGTTCATACTCAAGCACGTAGTCGGCTCTCAATGGTTTCGCTCGCCGATGCTTCTTGCCGACAGGGAGGACCCGGCCGGCAGTGATCGGATACTGCTCAACGATCTGGTCAGTGGACCACCCTGCTTGCTTGAGAAGCGGCATCACGTAATCGCGACAGGTGTCTCTCTCGAGCGGCCCGCTTTGCATGTGCTGAGGGTACTTTGACGGTCCAAACTCAGCTCGTGCAGCGTCGGTCGGGATGGAACCACGCGTTCATCCGCCAGATGCACTGGAGACGAATGTTTCCATGGCGTCGTCCATGTTCGAGCGGGATTGCACCAACCCTTTCTTCAACGATCGATCTCCACACCAAGTGAGCGTTCTGACCGAGGGCCCCGTGCTCGGCGTACCTGGATCACCCGTTGTGAGTGATCCACGAGTCGGTCGATCTGGTCATCATCTCCTGGGCTCGTTAGTTCCCAAGGGCGAGTCGGATCGAGCTGAGCCTTGCGAGCCACCGCGGGCTGGTCGATCCAGTCTCGGCTGATGGCCTGTGAGACCACGTCGAGCGCGGTCTGCGTGTCCTCGGTGATGACGTAGGCGTGGTTGGCGTCGCGGCCTCGGGTCATGGGGGTGTAGACACCGGCGTGGTCGGTGGGACTGTCGATGAGGAGCAGGGCGGTGTCAACGGTGCGACCTTGTGTGGCGTGGCTGGTCTGGGCGTACCCGATTCTCAGATGGCTGGCGACGTAGTCCGCTGGAAGGCGGATGGTGCCATTTGCTCCCGCGACGGTGATGTTGCGGTCGGGATGGATGGTCTGGACGACCCAACGGTCGCGGTTCTTGACGATCACGCCATCGCTCGTTCGCAGGGTTCGGTCGTTGCGTCGGGTCACCACTTCGTCGCCGACGCAGACGACCTCCTCGCCGATGCGGAGGCGTCCCTTCTGAATCGAAATATCTCCGTCCATGAACCTGGTGGCCTGGGCGAGCTGGTTCAGACGGTTCACCGCCTGATTGGAGTTGGCCATGAGCGCGACGGTTTCGCCTCGGCTGCGGGCGGCAGCCCAGGTGGCGATGATCTTCGACTCCATCTCCTGAGCCGATCCGCCGTGAAGTCGGCCATGTTGTTCGTAGTCAGCGAGGGCGCCCGGGTCGCCGGCGCGGAGTTGGAGGCTTGCTTTGCGTTCCCAGTCGTTACGGAACCGGTGGACCTGGTCGAGTTCGACTGCGCCGTACTGGTTGACCAGGTGGGCGAACATGCCGCCCCTGCCCACGGCGGAGAACTGGCGTGGGTCACCGACGAAGACAACCCGCCAGTCCTTCCGATCCGCGAGATCCGCGAGTTGCGCGAGTGCTGGTGTTGATGCGGTTCCTGCTTCGTCGACGATGACCGTGGTCCCGGCAGCTAGGTCATACTCCGGCCGCGGCGGGTGTTGGGTGAGGGAGTGTTCGACGAGCAGCTTGTCCAGAGTGTCTGCATCCATCCCGGTCCCGGCACCGAGGACTTCGGCCGCTGCGGCGGTTGGCGCAACACCAAACACATGACGGTGCTGAGCCTGGAGGCTTGCGACTGCTGCGCCTAGTGCGGTTGTCTTGCCCGTCCCCGCCGGTCCTTCGACGATTTCGAGGCGCCGGTGTCCGGCGACTGTGCCGGCGACTTCGACCTGGCCAGGGTCCAAGCCTCGCCCTTCGACTCTCCCGATCGACGACGGTTCGGTGAACCGGTGCTCAGCCCATTTGATGAGTCGTTCTTCCTGGTCGAGGATTGCCTGAGTGGTGAGCCTTCTGTCAACCGCAGCCTCTGTGATGGGACGGCCATCCCGACGCAGCGGAGTCGCCGTTGACATCAGCCGACCTAGGTCGACACAGCGGTGCTCGATCGTGTGGTCGGTGAGAGTCTGGAGCCAGCCGGTGAGTCGTTCGGCGTTGGCAGGGACTGTTGTTGGGAAAGTGGCGGCGAGCTCTCGCAAGACCTCGGCCGATCGCCACGACGACTGGTCCGCCTCCAACGTCTCCACCGCCTGGCCGACCATGTGCACGACCAGCGTCGGGTCAATCTGATCTCTCGACGTTCGCCTGCCAATAGATGTCTGGACGAGATCGTGCGGGTCAAGGCCGAGCTCTTGAACGCGGTATTGCCATTCCTGTCGCAGCTCCTCACTGGTGATGCCGTGGCGCTTGGCTGGTCGGCTGTCGGTGACCGCTTCCCGTTCCAGGCGCCACCGCTCCGCTGGCGTGGGATGACGGCCAAGGTCGTGGCGGAATCTGGCGAGCTTGGCATCGATCCGTTCGTCGATGTCGGTGGAGCGTTGTGAGAACTCAGCCAACACCTCTACGGGCATGTCGGCGATCTCTGCGATGCCGTGCTCGACTTCTCGCCATCTGACACCGAGACGGCCGGTGAGTTCGGCCCGCAAGCTTGCGTGGTAGAGGGCGGAGAGAGTCCGCTGGTCGACCTTGATCGTCCTTGCGTCGAGGGCGAGCCACCGTCCGTCCGGAGCGAGTACCCGGTTGGCGATCACGGCGTGGGTGTGGAGTTGGGGGTCGAGACGTCGGCTGGTGTGCTGACGGAACACCGCAGCCACGATGCCGTCACTATCGACACACATGACGTGACCGTGGATACGCATACGGGTGTGGGCGTGGTGCTGGATCCAGCCCAGGACGGAGTCGACTGAGGCATCGTGGGCCTCGACGACCTGGTCCCGGATCGTCTCGTCGCCGAGGCCGAACAGCACCGAGACGGATTTTGGTGCCGAGAAGGTGGCGTCGAACCCTCGCACCGACCCATCGCCGAACCGCCTGCCGAGGTCAGCGCCGGTGGTCGGATGCTTGCCGTCGATCACAGCATGAAAGAGATCGGCAGCGATCTCACCGTTCAAGCCGAGGCGCTCGGTCGCCAGGCCCCACCATCGGCCCGGCGGTTCATCACCATCGAGGTAGTAGGAAGGGAGGTGACTGGTGTAGTAGCGGCCCGCCGCGGCGCCCTTCAGTGTGGTCACACGGACCGTCACAACAACCTCTCCAAGAGCGGCTGACCGCAGGTGTGCACTCGTCTGTCGATCTCGGGCTGGTGTTCTGGCTGGGCCGTGCGCATGAGATCTCCGTCCTCAGCTAGACGTGGACTCGGAGTTGAAGAGGTCGAGCTGGTTGGCGATGTGGCTCTTGCGGCGTGGTGTTCGTCTGGTCACGAGTGGATTGACCGGCGTCACCTCGGATTCAGATGTTGGTGGATGCTCCGATTCCGTGGGCGGCACCGCGGCCGGCGCCTCGTCGCCCCGGCGCTGGCCGGACAGGTGGGATAGGTCGGCACCGACCAACTCCTCCAATGCCTGGCGTGGCACTCTCAACACGTGACCCAGGTCGATCACCGGTAGACCCGACCGTCCATCGGTCTCCCGCCACTCCCTGGCCATCGCGTAGGCCTTGGTCCGGCCGATCCGCAGCAGTTCACCCGCCTCCTCCACGGTCAGTAGCACTGGAATCCCATCACCGGACACAAGTTATAACCTTTGTTCCCACTGTTCACAGATAGTATCACGGCAGAGTGTCAGTGCAATGTCTTCACAAGCATGAGACGGTGTACGCTGAGGCAGTGACCAACAACGGCGAGCCAGACCCGTCCGCAGAGATCGACCTCAACCAGGTGGTCGCATACAACTTCCGGGAAGCCCGCCAACTGCGGGGCTGGACCCAGGAGGAACTCGCCGACCGCCTCGAGCCCTACCTCGGCCAGCGGCTCACCCAGGCCGGCGTCTCCTCCATCGAACGAGCCTGGGATGGAGAACGGCGCCGAGAGTTCGACGCCCATGAGCTTCTGGTCTTCGCCATGGTGTTCAACCTGCCGATCCTCTACTTCCTTCTCCCGCCACCCGGCGACCTTCGTCGGATGCAAGGCACCAGCGCTCAGGTCAATGAGCTGTACGTGTGGCTGCTCGGCAGGGAAGGACAGGTGGAACCGGTCTACGAGCGGCTTCGCCAGCTCGGCATCACCGATCCCACCACCGCCGAGGAGACCGTCGAGAAGATCACCGGCATCACCAGTCCGGCCAAACAGCGGAGCTACCGGGAGCGGCGCAAGGAGCTGCTCCTCGCCCTTCTCGATGATCACGCCGACAACTTCGACAAGAACATCGACGAGCTCGGGCGGATCGTCGACCACCTCCGCCAGGTCGGCATTCGAGGGTTCATCGCCGAGCAGACGGGGGACGAGGACTTCACCTTCAAGGAAGGACACGCCCCGACCCTGAGCCCTCAACCACTCTCCGGGGAGGTCGAAACAACATCAAACGACGAGAGCGGAGACCAGAAGTCACCGGGAGGCACGGGATGAGAGGCCACATCGCCAAGAAGGGTGACCGCTACTACGCCGTCATTTACGAGGGCATCGATCCGGCCACCGGGAAGGGACGCCACCGCTGGCACGCCGCCGGCTCGACCCGCAAGGAAGCCGAACGGCTGCTGACCGACTTGGTCAAGCGGCACCACGACGGCAACTATCGGCCCCCAGAGAAGATCACCCTCGGGGAGTACCTGGAACGCTGGCTGCCCACCCAACGACAGCCTCTGGCCGCGTCGAGCTACTCGTCATACCAGCGGAACATCAGGCTCCACGTCCTCCCCTATATCGGCTCCATCCCCATCCAACGACTCACACCGGAGGATCTGGACGACCTCTACGCCATGCTCCTCACCAATGGACGTCGCAACAAAGGCGGAGGACCGTTGAACTCCAAGACGGTGCGACACGTGCACGCCGTGATCCACAAGGCGCTCGCCGACGCGCACCGAAAGGGATCGGTGGCACGCAACGTCGCCGACCTCGCCGACCCTCCCAAGATCTCCACCCGAGCCCGCCCAAAGATGAAGGTGTGGAACGCCGATGAGCTACGCCGATTCTTCGAACTCATCGCGGACCACGACCTGTACGCCGCGTTCTACGTCAAGGCCAACACCGGGATGCGACGCAGCGAGGTGCTCGGGCTCACCTGGAGGGTCGTCGACTTCGACAATGCCCGGCTTTCGGTGACCCAAACCGTCACCGCCCCCGACTACCAGCTGAAGGTCTCCGACGTGAAGAGCGCCCACAGCATGCGCACCATCGACCTCGACGAGCGCACCTTGGCAGTCCTGCGGTCGTGGCGAAAGCGCCAGCTCGAGATCTACATGCAGACGGGCGTCAGGACCGACGACTCAGGATTCGTCTTCGCCAAGCCCGATGGCGATCCGCTCCACCCCGACTACTTCTCCCAGGCCTTCGAGCGACTCGTCGCCAACATGGACCTCCCGCGGATCAGGTTCCATGACCTCAGGCACACCCACGCCACCCTCCTGCTCAAGGCCGGCGTTCCGATCAAGGTGGTCAGCGAACGCCTCGGCCACGCCAGCGTCGCCTTCACGATGCAGGTTTACCAACACGTCCTCCCCGGCATGCAGGCCGACGCTGCCGCCACGTTCAGTGAGATCGTGTTCGGGGAGAACCTGGGTCCCAAGTAGAGGCAGCCAGCGCCACCGCGAGCCTTCAACGCGACTACTTCTCCTCAGGCAGCATCTGCTGGGCCCGCTCAATGCGCTGACGCAGGCTGTCCTGAAAGTGAGCATCTCTCTTGCGCTCAGCGACGTGCTCGGCGATCGCGGCACGGATGACCTCGGAGATCGGTTGATCATCCACCGTCGCCACGGTCTCTAGCTCCTCGGCCTGTTCAGCGGACAGGCGAACGGTCATGGCTTTAGCGGGTTTCACAAGTTCATACTGCCACCGAGCAGGCACAGTTGTCAAGTATCAAGCAACCGTGGTATCGTGGTAGCAGGAAGGAGAAGACATGAGCGAAAACGAGTCCGAACACAAGCCCGGGAAGGGCCGTCCGAAGGTCTTCCAGATTCAGATCGACCGAGAGCACTACGAGGTCGAAAAAAAGGAAATGACGGGTGCTGAGCTACGCCAGGTACCACCGACGCCGATTCCGCCAGAGCGAGATCTCTACGAGGTGGTGCCGGGTCACCCTGACCGCAAGATCGAGAACGATGATGTGGTCGAGATCCGCAACGGTCTCCGATTCTTCACCGCGCCGGGCACGATCAATCCCGGGTAGCACGGGACCAAGCAGAGGACGAGCGCCGTGAGCCTGCCCGAGTCAGACATCGCCTTCCTGGACCGACGTGACGCCACCTACCAGGTGACTGTCGAGTCGGGAATGACCTGCGTCGTTCTGGAGCAATGGCAGCTTCCCTCAGGATTCGATCACGACACAGCCGATCTGCTGATCCGACTCAATCCGGGGTATCCCGATGTGCAGCCCGACATGTGGTGGTTCGATCCGCCGGTGCACCTGGCAAACGGTCAATCGCTTCCGGCCACGAATGCTGTCGAACAGCATCTTGGGCGCTCGTGGCAGCGTTGGTCGCGCCACTTCCCAGCAGGTCAATGGCAGGCTGGAATCGATGGCCTAGAGAGCTTCCTTGCGTTGATTCGCCACGACCTCCACCGGAGTGTGCCGGAGACCTCGCGGTGACAGTCACGCTCGTCTTGCCCTCGTCGATCGCCGATGAACTCCACGAGACTGCCTCGCTCGAGGTCGAGACAGCGGGTGTCCTATTGGCTCGCCTTGTACGAACTCCCACAGGCAACATACGACTCCTCGGCAGGGCGATGCATTGGGTGCCCGAGGAGGCCTACCTTGCGCGTGAACCCCAGGCGCTGAAGATCTCCTCAGAAGGTTACGTTCCGGCATTGTCCGCGGCCGAAGTCGACGAAGCGATCCCGATCTGGCTGCACACCCACACCGGGGAGGACGCGTCTCCTAAGCCGAGCAAACACGACGAGGTCGTTGATCACGAGTTGGCCGACCTCTTTCGACTCCGCTCGGGCAGCGCTCTTTACGGTGCCGTCGTGATAGCTCACGAAGGCCAACACCTTCGGTTCGTAGGCCACGTCGAAAGTGACGAGGAGCGACTCGACATCGACCGCCTGATCGTCACCGGAGCACGGTTTGCGCTCACTCGTAACCGGCTCCAGGGGACAGAGGAGCTTCCAGACCAGTTCGACCGCAACATCCGCGCGTTCGGCGGTGAGATCCAACGTGTCCTCGCAGACCTCTCAGTCGCGATCGTCGGGTGTGGTGGTACTGGGTCGGCAGTAGCAGAACAACTCGCACGCCTCGGCGTTCGGCGTTTCCACCTGATCGATCCGGACACGCTCACAGCGAGCAATATCACCCGCGTGTATGGGTCGTATCCCACGGACGTTGGGAGAGCCAAAGTCGACGTGGTCGCCGAACATCTGCGGAGGATTGCGCCTGAGGCGACCGTGTCGGCTCACCGAACCAAGGTCACCCTCGAGCCAGGCGCCGCGTTGCTGCTCGATGCCGACGTGATCTTCGGTTGCACTGACGACAACGCCGGCCGGCTGGTGCTGTCACGAGTAGCCACCTATGTGGCAACGCCCGTAATCGACTGTGGTGTTCTGCTGAGCAGTGGCGCCGACGGACATCTCAAAGACATCTACGGCCGGGTCACGGTTTTAGCCCCTGGGTCCGCCTGCTTGGTCTGTCGGGGTCGCATCGATCTGCGGCGGGCCGCAGCGGAGATGCTCACTCCGGAAGAGCACCGGCGGCTCGCCGACGAGGGGTATGCCCCCGCCCTCGGCAATGTCGAACCAGCGGTGGTCGCCTACACCACACAAGTTGCCGCGGCGGCCGTATGCGAACTCCTCGAGCGCTTCATCCACTATGGCCCGGAGCCCCCGCCGAGCGAGGTGCTCCTGCGCCTCCACGAACGCGAGTTGTCAACCAATGACTCCCATCCCCGCGAACACCACTACTGCCATCGCGCATCGCTGAAGATCGGACTCGGGATGACCCAACCGTTCCTGGAGCAGACGTGGCCCGCATGAACCTCGTTCGGTGGTGGCGAAGCCTGGCTCTGCCCTGGCGGAGATGGCGCGTCGTCGCGCATGTCACGGCAGGCGATGAAATCCCCGATCGTATCCCCCGACGAGGTGTCGTCCTCGTGGGACACGCGACCCACGCAACCTGGGCTGCGTTCGATTGCCCCTGCGGACGAGGACACCGCCTCATGTTGAATCTCGACTCGGCACGATCGCCACGGTGGCGAATCGTGTCGCTTCGACCCCTCTCGATCCGCCCGAGCGTCGACGACGTCACCAGCGAGCGCCGATGCCACTTCGTCGTGAGGCAAGGCAGAATCGCGTGGGCCCCCGAGCGGCCAGGAGACTCCAATGACTGACACCAGACCTCCAGACGAGAATGACACCGCACACGCCGACGAGGCTGGAGCCCCGAACGTCCTCGAGCGCGCCGTCCCACCACCTACCAAGACGCCCCTGTTTCAGGCCATCCACGCCGAGCGCTACCAACGACAAGCGGTCATCGAGCAGATACAGAAGCGGACGGGACAAAGACTGATCTGCTACGTGTCGGGTAGCAGCTGCGCCATAGATCGGGACGACACAGTGCCCTTCGTTGACCTCCTTCACAACGTCCCACCCGGAGAGAGTCTCGACCTCCTTCTGCATACCGCCGGCGGTGACATCGACGCTGCCGAAAAACTCATCACCATGGTCCGGAACAAGGTCGGGGCCGCGACGCTACGCGTGCTGGTACCGGACTTCGCGAAGAGCGCAGGCACACTCATGGTCCTCGGCGCAGACGCAGTCGTAATGAGCGACACATCAGAACTCGGACCCATCGACCCGCAGATCGTCCTCACTGATGGCAACGGCAATCGTCTCCGTCACTCCGTGCAGAACTACCTCGACGCGTACAAGGAACACGAAGCGACCCTTCAAAGAGATCCGACGAACGTCGCCGCTCAGATCATGCTCGGCAGACTCGACCCAGCGACCATCAAGCTGTATGAAGCCGTCCACAACCGGGCGCGGCGTTTCGCCGAGGCCCAGCTCATCCGAGGGATGTTCCGCGGCGGCGGTAATTGGTCTCAAACCGCCAGCGAGCTGCTGGACACGCAACGATGGCAGTCACACGGACAGATGATCTCTTGGGAGGATGCGCGGGATCTCGGGCTCAATGTCGAGTACCTCGATCCGAAGTCCGAGGAGTGGCAGGAGTACTGGCAGCTGTATTGTCTACAACGTCTGGCCGTTGGGGACCGCCAGAAGCTCTTCGAGTCCGACTACGCGTCGCTACTTATCGACGCCCCATCCAGGACGTAGTCCCAAACCAGCGGATAAGGGCACTCAAGTCCCCGATGCCCTTGACCTTGCGCTTGGATTTCCCGACCTGACACCCGCAGCTCAGCAACATCCGTTAGAAACCCGTTAGAAGATCCGTTAGAAGTTGGGTCCTGACGCGTCAAGGCCCCGGTCAGAAAACGCTCTGACCAGGGCCTACGTTCGTAGCGGGGGCGGGATTTGAACCCGCGACCTTCGGGTTATGAGCCCGACGAGCTACCAGACTGCTCCACCCCGCGTCGATTGGACGCCCAATTCTAAGACGACTCCATGGTTGCGCAAACACGCCTTGGCTTGGGCCCTTTTGTGGTCCAGCCCAACAAATTCCAAACCCTGGATGAGACGTATGCATGCAATCGCTTGCGGCTTAAGCAATTCGGGCTTATGATCCCCCGGCCGTCGGCTTGATGGCACCGCCCAGCAAAGGAGGAGAAGGAATGGACCGGACTATCACGAGTCATATGGAGCCCTCTCGGCGAAATTTCCTCAAAGCGATGGGGGTGGTGACGGCGGCCGGGTTGATCAGCGCCTGCACAGGCTCGGATGACGCCAACGGCACCGCCAACGGCACGGCAGTCGGTGCCGCCGGTGGCGCAGGCATCTTCCCCGAGACACCCGAGTGGAGTTTTGTGTTCGTCAATCACGTGACCACCAACCCGTTCTTCGTGCCCACCGTTTACGGGATCGAGGACGCCTCTGCCCTTCTCGGCACCACCTTCCAGTGGACCGGCTCGGAGATCGCCGACAACGGGGAGATGGTCAACTCGATGGAAGCGGCCATCGCCGCCGGAGCCGACGGCATCGGAGTCGCCCTGGTCGACCTCGAAGCCTTCAATGGGCCGACCGACGATGCCCTGGGACAGGGGATCCCGGTCTTGTCTTACAACGCCGATGCCCCCAACAGCCGGCTCTCCTACGTCGGCCAGGATCTCTACGGATCCGGGTATGAGATGGGTCTGCGGATCGTCGATCTGGTCGGCTCGGGCAAGGTGGCTCTGTTCATCGCTACACCGGGTCAGCTCAACATCCAGCCCCGCATCGACGGTGCTATCGACGCCATAGCCGAGTCCGGCGCCGACATCGAGGCTCTCGACATCGCCACCGGGGCCGACCTCACCGAGGAACTGAACACGGTGGAGGCCTGGTATCTGGGGAATCAGGATGCCACCGGGATGTTCGCAGTCGACGCCGGCAGCACCCAGGCAGTTGGCCAGGTGGTGCGGGATCAGAATGCCCGGGACAATGCCCTGGTCGGATGTGGTGGGTATGACCTCCTCCCGGAAACGGTGGAGTTGGTGGCCGATGGTGTGCTCGATTTCACCATCGACCAGCAGCCGTATCTGCAAGGATTCCTCCCGGTGGTCTACATGTACCTCTACAAGCTGTCCGGCGGGGTAGTCACACCACCGGAGACCAACACCGGTCTGGTCTTCCTCGACTCGTCGTCGGCCCAGCTCTTCCTGGAGACGGAGAGCAGGTTCGAGGGCGATGCCGAAGAGCAGAAGGTGCTTGAGCCCGTCGGCTAACCGTGGATCTCGAGTAAGCGGGACCTATGACTGAACTGCAGGAGCGAGACACCGGGGGCGATACCACCAGCCCGCCGGTGTCCCGCTCCGCGACCTCGCGCATCGGCGGGTTTCTTCTCACCAAGACCGAGTCGACCATCACCATTGCGGCCCTGATCCTGGCCGCCTACTTCGCCCTGACCAACGATGCCTTCCTCTCCACGGCGAATATCAGGATCCTCTCCCAGTACCTCGTGGCCACCGCCATCCTGGCCACCGGGCAGACCATGCTCCTCATTTCGGGCGAGATCGACCTCTCCATGGGCAACGTCTACTTCATGACGCCCTTCCTCGTCTTTTTCGCCATGGAAGCGGGACTCCCCCTCCCGCTGGCTGTTCTCGTCGGTGTGCTCGGGGCGGGACTGGTGGGAGGCCTCAACGGCGCCATCACCATCGGTGCCGGGATTCCCTCGTTCGTCGTCACCCTGGCCATGGGATTCATCATCAATGGCTTCACCCTCAACATCTCCGATGGATTCCCCAAGCGCCCACCGTCGGCCGGGATCGCCTCCGACATCTTCGGTGGTGCTGACTTCTCCGGGTTGATGTGGGTGATCGTGATAGTGGCGATCATGCACCTCGTCCTCACCAAGACCCGCTGGGGGGTGTACACGATCGCCATCGGGGGCAACAAGACCGGGGCCAAGGAGGCCGGAGTCCCCTCGACAAGTATCCGGATGCGCAACTTCGTGGTAGCCGCCATGTTGGCCGGGTTCGCCGGCGTCATCGAGGGGATCAGGATCGGTTCGTTCGATCCCGGAGCGGGTGTGGCCGGCCAAAGGGTGTTCGCGTCGGTGGCGGCGGCGGTGATCGGCGGGACGATTCTCACCGGTGGGGCGGGCACCGTCATCGGCGCATTCCTGGGGGCTTTGGTGCTGGCCATCCTCCAGGACGGGTTCGTCCTGGCAGGAATCAGCTCGTTCACATACACCATGGTGCTGGGCGCGGCCATCATCGTGGCCATGGTCCTCAACTCCATCGCCTCCAAGGCCCGGATCCGATCCCAGAGCGTCCGATTATGACCGTCGCCGCCCCGAACGGAGATGTGATCCGGGCCGAGGGCATCGTCAAGCGCTATGGACCGGTCGTGGCGCTGCGTGACGTGACCATCAGGCTTGATCGAGGTGAGGTGCTGGGATTGATCGGTGACAACGGTGCCGGCAAGTCGACGCTGATCAAGATCCTCACCGGATTCCACCCACAGGACGAAGGAGCCCTGTTCATCGAAGGCGAGGAGGTGAAGCTGCGCTCGGTGTCACACGCCCGTGAATTGGGCATCGAGACGGTGTACCAGGACCTGGCTCTCATCGATCAGCTCCCGGTGTATCTCAACATGCGTCTCAACAAGGAGGCGGTGCGCCGACCGATTCCCTTCCTGGACAAGAAGCTCATGCGAGAGGAGGCGAGGGCGCATCTCGACGACATGGGGGTGCGAATACCGTCGGTGGACACCGAAGTCGGGTTCCTCTCCGGTGGTCAGCGTCAGGCGGTCGCCATCGCCCGGGCCGTCTACTCCGATGCCAAAGTGATCCTGCTCGACGAGCCGCTGGCGGCGATGGGGGCCAAAGAGAGTGCCATCATCATCGACCTGATCATGGAGCTGAAGGAACGCCGTGACGTCTCCATCATCCTCATCGCCCACAACTTCGCCCAGGTCATCGAGGTCTGCGACCGGGTCAACTTCCTCCAGCACGGGCGCATCACCTATGAGACCGCGGTGGGAGACACCTCAGTGCAGGAGCTGACCGAACTGGTGTCGGCCGAGTACCG
>DATLEZ010000031.1:0-63635 GCA_035525055.1 Acidimicrobiia bacterium
GCATGCGCTCGGCCAGGGCCACCCGCTCTTCGTTGGAGAGCTCCGCCAACAACGGTATATCCGTCAGCTCGGCCGCATCCATGTGCACCTCCTCTGGCGCCAGCGACGGCGAATCGTACTTGGCTATTCCGCCAAGTGACCCGGGGCATGAAACCAATTGCCTCTTGGCTTGGTGACTGCTGTCTGGGCCTCCCCCATGCCACTCGGCCGAAAGAATCCCTCCATTCGGTTGCTGCGAAAGACCCTTGTGGAACCGGTCAAGCCGGTGCTGCGTAATGCTAGAAACGAGTCGTTCAGTTGACGACGGGAGGAGCAGCCATGGCAGAGAAGTCCCTCTATGAAAGGCTTGGTGGCGTTTTTGCGATCGCCGCAGTGATTGACCACTTCAGCGACGCGGTGGTTAAGAATCCCATAGTGGGCCAAGCCTCCAAGAACCCGGTCCTGCGGGAGTGGCACACTAAGCAACTGGGCCGACTGCCTGGCTTGAAATTCATGCGAACTCTGTGGGTCTGCAACGTTGCCGGTGGACCTTTCGAATATGCAGGCACGAAGCCAGGAATGACGCCCCTCGGCTTGGAAGAAGCCCATCGCCAGTTTCAGATCTCTCCCGACGAATTCGATGAGGTGGCGGCTGAGCTTGGGCGCACGCTCGATTTCGTAGGCGTGCCCAAGAAGGAGAAAGAAGAAGTCCTTGCAGCCTTTGCGGCGCACAAGAGCGAGGTGACTGAGGGATCCGAGGCAATGACGCGCCGCTGAGGCCTAGTGGGACCAGTCAGCCTGTCTCCTGTTGCCCAAAGGGCCACTCGGAGTTTTACGGGTTTCTAATCTTTGCACCGAGGCGGAATCTCCTGCAAGGAGGCATCATGGAGCTCTCTGCAGTCGATCACCTGGTCTGTTTCTGATCACCACCCGGGCCAGTTGGAAGCATCAATGGCCACCCTCAATGGTCGCGGCTAACGAGCCGCTAGGTGCATGGCTGGGTTACATCTTGCGGTAGCGCGCCTGGAGCATGGCGAATAGACCGAAGGCCAGGAATCCGAGAGCCAATGTGGTGAGCAGGAACCTCCCGAACGGCTGCACCAGGATTGTCTGCAACGCGCCGTCTAGGCCCTGCCTCTGTGGGTCGAGAGTCAATGTCGCGTATGTGAGCAGACCCCCCACCCCGCCGACGGCGAGGCCTTTGGCGACATATCCGATCTGACCGAGGCGTGTCACGCCTTGGCGGGCGAACGGGGACATCGACGAGGTAACGATCTCCTTAAGAAAGGACGCCTTGACGCCCTTGACCATATGGGTGACGCCGACACTCATGATGAGCACCCCGGCGACGACAACCAACACCCGTCCGGCGGGCAGGCTCAGCACCCCCGACGTGGCCTCCTGCTGTTGCTCCGAGCTTGACGACCCCGAGCCGAGTGCGACCCTGGCCGCGCTGACCCCCAGCGCGGCGTAGACCACCGCTTTGGTCCAACTGGCGACTTGTTTGCGCCTGGCGCCCTCTCGCTTGCGATAACCCCAGATGGACTCACTGACCTGCCACAGCGCCAGTGCCAGCAGCCCTCCGGCGACTAACCACAGCACAATCTTGCCAAAGGGCTGTGTGGCCACGGTTCCGAGCGCCCCGGAAAGGTCGGAGCTCTCCCCGGCCGTCCCCCACGCCATAAGCAGCGCCAACCACCCGACCAAGATGTGGATGGCCCCGTAGGCGGTCAACCCGGCACGGGCGAGTAGCTCCAGCGACGTGCTGTCGCCGACCTCTCTGGCCACGTTTCTAGCAGCGACTGGCATGTGTGGCGTCGTCCGGGCCTTGGTCCTCAAAACATCCTATGTAACCCTACAACTAATCCCCGCCACCGGCTCCACTATTGATTTACGTTCGTTAGGACGAGTTGATACGAGCCACCACCTTCCTGTGCGGGCGAGGATGGCGCTCGACCATCCGATCCCTTGTCAGCTCTCAATGTCGTCCTTGCTTTCAGGAACAGTGGCGATCCGGAACACCCGTCCCGTTGGTATATATTTGCCTTCGACTCTCATGCGAGCGTAAGGAGGAGTCGTGAGCACCACAGGTTGGATAATCCTTATCGTCGTCATGATCCTTCTCTTCGGTGGCTTCGGCTATAGCAGGCGGTGCAGAGGGTGACACACGCGTCGTAGAGGTTGTTGGCTAATGGGTTCGGGTGTCGGAGGAGTTGGTGGTTTTGAGGCTGGCGCGAATGTCTTTGATACGGCGGTAGAGCCGGAGGGGGTGTTCGGGTGTGGCGATGAATCCGTGGTGTTGGTAAAAGGCTGCTGCTTGCTCGTCGATGGCGTCCACCACCACCAGCCTGGCGGCGGCCGCCTCGCCGGCGGCGAGGGCTTTGCGGAGGGCTTCGGTCAGAAGCAGCGCACCTAACCCCCGGCCTTGGTGGCGGTGGTCGACGGCGAGCCGGGCCAGCAGGACCGTCCCCACCGGGTAGCCGGGCATGCCCCGCACCAACCGGGTCGGAGCCTTCTCTCTGAGAACCGATCCCATGGTGAGGCTGAAGTAGCCGACCATCCGGCGGCCTCGGATCAGGAGAAAGGTGCGGGCAGTGTCCATCTCCTGGGCGGCCAGCGCATGCTGCTGTAGCCAACGGTCAAGCTCTTCGCTTTCGGACTCGAAGCCGATCACATCGTGATCACGGCTGAGACGCTGCAGGCAGAGCCTGGGTTGGCTCACCCTTCGGGTAGCTTCGGATTCCGCTCGAAGAGTTTGGCCAGCTGCGGCACCACTCGGGCCGGTTTGTCGAGTTCGGCCAGGAAACGATCAAAGGCGACATTGCTCAACACCAGGTCCTGATGCCTTCTGATCACCTTGTGCGCCCGGGCGGTGACGGTGTCGAGCACGAAAGCGGTGACGGTGGTGTTCTCCAGCTGGGCGGCTTGACGAATGACGGCATCCTGTTGGGGGGTGACCCGCATCTCGAGCCGTTGACGGCGGGAAGCCTTGGGGGCGGGCTCGGTCATGGCAGCAAGCCTAACACTTGTCCGGACAACGTACGGATTCTCTGGGGTGCCAGTTGGGGAGCCAACGGGGTACCAAACCACTCCGATCGAGAATCGCTGTCGCCATTGGGTTTTGGAGCCTCAAGGCATGAGATGCCTGGTGGGCAGCTGGTTTTCTTGGCACTCCGGGACACCTCGCGGGAGATCGAGATACACACCGCTTCCTCCATGGCATGCAAGAGGCCAGGGGTTCAAATCCTCTCAGCTCCACTTCCCTTTTTCGTTCTTGCGCGAAAGAGCGCAACCTGCCCCTTCTGGCGTGGTCAGAGCCTGTCGGCCGTGCCTCGTCTGGTCACTCCCCTCGTGTCGAGGACAGCTGGAGCAGCCGAGACGAGGGCGTCGAGGTCCAGAGAACTGTGTGCGGTCAGGATTACCGTCACATGGGAGACCCGCGCTCGCTCGATCGCGTCCTCCACCCGCTCGATCGGTGAGCCATCGATCGAGAAGGAGGGGACGTGGGGATCCCAATACGTAAGCCTGGCACCCATGGCTCCGAACCTCCGGGCGACCGAAGCAGCCGGGGATTCGCGGACGTCCCCGATGTCGGCCTTGTATGAGACGCCAATCAAAAGAATGTTCGAATCCCGCACCGGCTTGCCATGCCGGTTGAGGATGTCGATGGCACGACTCACCACGTATGCAGGCATTTGATCGTTGATCTCCTGGGCGAGCTCCACGAAACGGAACTGACGGCCGAGGAGGTGCACCCGGTATGACAGATAGTTAGGGTCGATCGGAATGCAGTGGCCGCCGACACCCGGGCCAGGAAAAAATGGTTCGAATCCGAAGGGCTTCGTCCCCGCCAGGCGAATCACCTCCCAGATGTCGATACCGAGCTCGGCCGCGAACATGGCCAGCTCGTTGACTAGGGCGATGTTCACGTGCCGGTAGGTGTTCTCGAGCAACTTGGCGAGTTCCGCCTCCCGGGTTCCCGGTGCTTCGACCACCACATCGCACACCTTGCGGTAGAACGATGTCGCCAGCTCGGTAGAGAGCTCATCGACCCCTCCGACGATCTTCGGAGTGTTTCGGAGCCTCCAGATCAGGTTGCCTGGGTCGATTCTCTCAGGCGAATAGGCCAGGTGGAACTCGGCGCCGCAACGCAGTCCCGACCGGGATTCGAGGATCGGCAGCAGCACCTCCTCCGTAGTACCCGGGTAGGTCGTGGACTCGAGAATCACCAAGGTCCCCGGTCGGAGGTTCGCACCGATCACGGCACCTGCAGCCCGAACCGCTTCAAGATCGGGCTGTCGGTCTGTGAGCGGGGTCGGCACACAGATCACCACCGTGCCTGCGAGACCGAGCAGCGAGGAATCAGCCGATGGGTGGAAACCAGAGACCAGGGCGCCGCCGACTTCCGCGTCTGCGATATCGTCGACATGACTCCGGCCTTCGAGAAGTGATTCGATCTTCTCGGGGTCGATGTCGAAGCCAAGAACCCGAAGACCGGCTCGAGTCGCCTCCATCGCCAGTGGGAGTCCGACGTGGCCGAGACCTACGACGGCAACATCGAAGCCCGCCTCCTCCTCGTGCTTCTGGCTCTCGCCCACTATCGACCCATCCCTCGCAGCGGCTTGGACTGAAGAAGGGAACGATAGAGGTCGGCTGTGTCACGAACCAGGCGCTCGGTTCCAAAGCGTTCCTTGGCCATTGCAGCCGCGGCCTTCCCCATCCGTTCGCGGCGCTCAGGGTCCACGAGCAGCCTGCTGACCGCCGCGGCCAACTCGGATGGATCAGCCCTGGTGAGCAATCCGGTCTCTCCATCGATCACGACCTCGTCGACGCTGCCCACCCGTGTGGCGACTGCCGGCACGCCCAGCGTGGCGGCCTCGATCAGGGTCACCGGCATACCTTCGTTGTCTGACGTGAGCACCACGACATCGGATGCCGCATATACGACTTGAACGTCCGATCTCCATCCCAGAAATCGCATTCGATCTCCGAGGGCCGACGCGTTCCGGCGCATTTCAGGGAGGAGTTCTCCTCCGCCGAGAACCAGGAACAGCGCTCGCGGATGGTCTCGCCCCAGTCGATGGGCCATCTCGACGAATCGGTCCGGCCGCTTGATGGAGGTGAGCCGGGCAACATAGGTGACAACCGGCACATCGGTCTCGATCCCGAGCGTCCGGCGTGCGTCCGACCGGAGCGGAGCGGCGGGAAGGTCGACCCCGGGTGGGATGACAACGTACTGCTCCGGTCGCCCAATACCAGCGGCGAGGAGGTCGTCGCGTACCTGTGATCCCACCGCCGCCAGTGCCGACGAAAGTCGGGCCATCGTGCGCTCGGTCTGGATGACGGCGCGAGTAACGGCCGGGGAGAAATAGCCGTGGAGGAGGTGACCGTGGAAGGTGTGGACCACCCACGGAACCCGCCCGACCGCAGCGGCTAGACGGCCAAGGACGCCGGCCTTGGCGGTGTGGGTATGGACAATGTGAGGCCGGAATCGGCGGATCTCACCCAAGATGCTTCCAAACGCTCGCACGTCTCCCCCCATGCGCACGGAGCGGCCAAGACCGTCGATGCGAATCGCCGATGCGTCGGGGGCACGTAGATTCAGATAATCGGCTTCATTCTCGTCCACCGAGCCCGTGAGGAGTCGGCTCTCGAACTCATCCGAATCGAGGCCCTGAGTCAATCCCACGACCTGCAGCGCAGGGCCGCCGACGTTCATCCGGGCGATGACCCGGAGAACACGAGTTCTCACGAGCCGGCCCCCCGATCCAGACGCCGCGCCCACAGTTCCCGCGCTCCGACGGCGGCCAGGATGGCTGCAGCCCACACGGCCTCACCGCGATGCCGAAAGGCGGTGCCGAGGTTGCCTTCGGCAAGCGCGTACATCAAGGTAACTCCGCCGCCATATAGAAGCGGGAACACCACAATCTGCCGATGATGCCGTAACGCCATCAACCCGACCAAGGCGAGACCGAGCACCGGATACCAGAGGATGGTGTCGAGCTTGGCGAAGACGATCTGCGAACTGCGGTTCTCTTCCCACGGATAAGGCTCGAGCAACATCACGCTGAGGCCACGAGGTAGATGGACGACATCGGCACCCGGATTGGCACCGTCGACGTCGGGCGATACGGTCGCAGGCGGGACGTCGACAAAGGCGCTGTCCGCCCCGACTGCGTTGGCCGCCCGCACCTGTTCGAGGTCCGTAACGCGTTGGGCGACAGTATCAAATCCGCCGGGGCCCCCTCCTGCAGCCCAGGGGATAATCAGGGCAATGACCAAAGTGATCCCTACAGGCCCCCACCGGAGGGGGCGGATGGTCACCAAGACGGTGAGAGCTACGGCCCATACCGCTACCACGGTGGAATGGAGCCTGAGGTGGGACAGCAGGATGAGCCAGATGGCCACCGCCACCCAGGGCCAGACCCTCCGGGTCGGGTTGGAGCCAACCGCCGCCGCCATCGCGTACGCCACCCCCGCGGCGACGAACCAGACCCAGGCATCTTTCAGAGTGGTCACCGACCACCCGATCTGAGAGGGCAGGAAAGCGACCACCCCTCCGGCAGCGAGCGCCCACTCGGGCGGCAGCGCTCGGGCCGCCACCTTGGTCGTTAACCCGGCTGCACCGGCCCCGACCAAGACGACCAGAATCGACCCCAGCATCTGTGATGGTCCGAAGACCCAGAAGAGCGCAGCGAGAGGGATTAGAAAAGTCGCCGTGCTCTCGAACAACTGGCGTAGGTCGGGCGACCAATCCGCCGTCTCTCCTGACGCCAGGTCGGCCGCGAGACCCATGTACGTAGCGTCATCGAGCGCCAGCCAGGAGTCCGGCAGGAGCGTCTGGATCGCGATCAACGCCGTGAGCCGGACGCCGAGCGCGGCGAAGAACACGGCCCGACCCGGATGGGCTTTCACCCACTTCGCCACTCGGTGGTGGGCATGCGCAGGCTGGTCGCGGATGGGATCCACTGCTACGAAGCACTCACCCGATTGGGCAGCGACTCGAGCCAGACCTGGAACATCAGGACGTTCCAGAGCTGGTATGCCCGATCACTCCGCCCGGAGACATGATCGGCCCAGGCGGCTCGGATGGGATCTGCCTCCAGATATCCCTCGTAAGACACTCGCTCGGGAGCCAGCAGCTCTTCGGCCCACTCCCGAAGCGGACCTCTCAGCCAGTCACCAACGGGCACACCGAAGCCCATCTTCGGTCGGTCCGTGAGCTCCACGGGCACATGGCGAGCCAACACTTGGCGGAGCAACCATTTCCCCTTGCCGTTGCGGATCTTCATCGGGCGCGGCAGCCGCCAGGCGAACTCGACGAGACGATGGTCGAGAAGGGGCACCCGGGCCTCCAGGCCCACGGCCATTGTGGCCCGATCGACCTTCACCAGGAGGTCGTCCGGCAGGTAGGTGATCGCGTCGAGATACATAGCCCGGTCGGTGGCATCACCCGCCGTCGGCAATCTGAAGGCATTGCCGAGGCGCCCGTCGGCTTCACCGCCGGAAAGGACGACCTGGTCGGGGTCTTTCCAGTGGGACATCAGATGCCGGTATATATCCTCGGTGTCCGTTATGGCGAGTACACCGGCAAGCTTGTGAGCGCGATCACCCGCCCTGGCTACCCGATATCGAGCCGGCAGCAGGGATGCTACCGCGTCGAACCGACCGGGCCCGATGGCTTGTATCAACCCGGCGGTGCCCCGACGTAGCGGCCCGGGAATCCTGAATAGGGTCCGAGTCAGCAGACTGTGGAGCCGGTAGCGGTCGTAGCCCCCGAATAATTCGTCACCGCCGTCCCCGCTGAGACTCACCGTGACCGATCGGCGCGCCAACTCGGCGATCAGAAAGGTCGGGATCTGCGAGGAGTCACCAAAGGGTTCGTCGTAGAGGGTGGGGAGTCGCGGGATCACCTCTCTCGCCTCCTCCGGGGTGACGTAGAGCTCGGTGTGGTCGGTCCCGAGGTGGTGAGCCACCGCCCTGGCGTGAACCGCCTCATTGAAGTCGGATTCGTGAAACCCGATCGTGAAGGTCCGGACCGGGCGAGTCGACTCGGCCTGCATCAGCGCCACCACCGTCGATGAATCGATACCACCGGAAAGGAAAGCTCCGACCGGGACGTCCGCCAGCATCTGCCGGGCCACACTGTCACGAAGGAGGATCTCCAGTTGGTCCGCAGCCTCGCGGTCGGACAGATCGAACTGGTTCCTTCGACCGCCGTCGACCACCTCGCTAAGCGACCAGTAGGCGACCGGTTCCGGCATGAGCCTGGGCGAGTTGGGACGAACCTCGACCCAGGTCCCCGGGAGCAGCTTCTGTATCCCCTCAAAGATCGAGCTTGGCGCCGGGACGTATCCATATCTGAGAAAGCGGGTGAGAGAAGCCCTGTCAACCTCTGGCCGGAACGCAGGATGCGCCCAGAGGGCTTTCAGCTCGGATCCGAACAGAAACGTGTCGCCGATCCAGCCGTAGTAGAGCGGCTTCTCACCCAACCGATCCCGCGCCAGGGACAACTTCTGACGGTGGGCATCCCACACCGCGAAGGCGAACATCCCCGTCGAGGCGCGGAGTGCCTTCTCCAGGCTCCACCGGTCGATCGCCTCGACTAACACCTCGGTGTCGGAATGCCCCCTGAACCGGCAGCCTTCTGAATCGAGACGGCGCCGCAGATCCGCGTGGTTGTAGATCTCGCCGTTGAAGACGAGCACCTGACGCCCCGACGACGAGATCATCGGCTGATGGCCCGCGTCGCTCAGGTCGATGATGGCCAGCCGCCGAAAACCGAAACCCACACCGACCTCTGGGTCGATCCAGGTCCCGTGGTCGTCCGGACCCCGATGACGAAGGGTATCGGCCATCCGAGTAGCGACATCGACCATCTCCTCCGATCGGAGACCGGGACCGAGAAAGCCACTAATCCCGCACATGAGTCACCAGGTCCTTATACAGACTCACGTAACGCCTCACCATGAGGTCCAGGGCGAACTGTTCGGCGATCCGTTGTCGGGCGAGGGCCCCCAGGCGGCTCCGCTCGTCCTGGGAGTCGACCAGGTCAAGCAAGACATCAGCCAGGTCCGCCGCCTGATATCGGGGCCCTGCTCCGAATTCCAGTATCCGTCCTCGAGGTAGGAATAGCGGGAGAACCATCTCGAGCTGTCGCAGGCGAATCAAACGAAGGGAAACGAGGTCCATCGGAATGGCGATGGTACCGACGCCTGCTAGCTCGATATCCGAGGTTACGCTCGCTCCCTGTGCGAATCCTTATCACCGGTTTCATCGGATCCGTGGTCGCCAGATCGCTCATCGAGCAGGAGCAGATGGTCGTTGGGCGGTCGATGATCTCAACGCGCTCAGTTACGACCCACGACTCAAAGAGTGTCGCCTCGAGGATCTGCAGAAGAGGGGTGGCCTTCAATTCGTTCGTGCCGGCTTGAACGAGGGCACCTGGGCGGAATCGGTCTTGGGCGAGTTCGATGCGATCATCCGTCTGGTCGCACGCGCTGGCGTCCGGCAGAGCCTGGAGGATCCAGCGGCCTATTACCGGACGAATGTCGATGGCACATTGAAACTGCTTGATTTCGCCCATCGGCGGTCCATCCCAAAGGTCGTCCTTGCGTCGACTTCCAGCGTGTAAGGCGCCTCCGATCGAATGCCATTCCAGGAGGACGACCCTGCCGACAGGCCCCTGTCGCCATATGCATCGTAGAAGCGAGCCGCCGACTTTTAGCTCACGCCTACCACCACAACTACGGGCTCGACGTGACCGTGCTTCGATACTTCACCGTCTACGGACCCGCCGGCGGGCCGGACATGAGCATCTGCCGCTTCATCCGTTGGATCGACGAAGGAAGTCCACTCATCGTGTTCGGCGACGGTACTCAGCAGCGGGACTTCACCTATGTTGACGACATCGCCGCCGGCACGGTGGCAGCCTTGTGCCGGGCGGGCTTCGCGATGTACAACCTGGGCAGCGACCGCCCCGTGAGACTCGACTTCGTGATCGGACTAATAGAGGAAGAGTTGGCTCGCTCCTCAAAGGTGGAGCATCGACCCGCCCATCGGGCGGATGTCAAAGCGACCTGGGCGTCGATCGGACGCGCCCGATCCGATCTGGAATGGGCTCCGACAGTCCCGATCGAGGAAGGGATCGAGAAGACCGTGTCGTGGTACCGCGACCATCAGACAGTGGCGCGGTCGATCGCCATCACGTAGGTATGTTCGGCAGTTTTTGGAATACGAACTGATTGCACCCCCGACCCGTGCCTACCTGGCTTGTCTCTGCAGCATCCAGCCCCTGGCCTCATACCGGGATACCACTTCGTCGGGGTCGGCGACCTCGAACGGGTATCCACCAACCCAGTCCACGAGGTTCCTGAGGGGAGACATCCCTCGATTCTTGTGATACCTCCGCCCAGGTGATCGCCATGACCATGCGATATCACAACACGGTCGATGTCCACTGGGTCAAGACCTGTCGTTCTCATGTTGGCGAGAAGGATGCGGCCGTCGCCTCCCGTGTCGAAGAGCACCGCCTCCTCGGGTGTCGAGACACCGAAGCATGACCCCCAGGCCGTCACCAATTCCCCTTCCACGGCGTAATTGTCATAAACCGTGGTGATCGAGACCGACCTGGGTTCGTTTCGCAAACCCGAATCCCAGTCAGGAAACGTCGCAACCACCCCAACGATCGGCAGGGGAATGCTTCTCATGCCGGGTGCCGCTCGGGGCTGCCATCAGCCAGCGGCCATCTGTCGCAGGACGTAGTGGAGGATGCCCCCGTTGCGGAAATATTCGACCTCGATGGGGGAATCGACCCGGGCGAAGGTTGTGAACTGGATCTCCGACGGCTGGAGGCTGTCGGGATTGCCCGGATCCGGATCCCCCAGGACTCGAACTCGGATCGCCTGGGTGCCCTGGCGGAGCATCCGAGCAGCCTCCACCAGATCAGGTACGCCTTTCGACCTCAAGAGCCTTTCGGCGAAGACCACCGTCACGCTGTCCCGGTCGGGTCGCTCTCGGACGAAGCTCGACAGGTCGACCCCGCTCCCGGGGACGACCACCAGGTCTGCGGCGCAGTGGATCCACCCTGCCTCCCGGAGCGCGACCCCGTCACTCTCGTTCTGGACGACGACACGGGTCGCCGCACCCCGGAGCGCGACGCGCGAGTACGGGGCGAGCGCACGACGGAGCAAACGGGCCCGGACGCTCGACCCAAAGAGGTAGCCAAGGCCCGTGAAGGTGTTGACGACGAGCGGGACTCGGGCGACCCGGGCGGCTGCCGTCCCGAGGAAGACCGGCTTCATGGTAAATGCAGCGCCGCCCCGACATCACGGCGGCGGTAGATCGCCGCGAGCCGAGCCGATCGCTCCCAACCCGGAGACGGGGTTGGTTCCCCTCCTGCTCACCAGCCAGGGCTCGAAGTCGAAGCCCTCGGCTTGGAGACGCTCGACGTAGTCGCCGGGCGGCGCCACGAGCACGACCTCGGCGCCGGCGTCACGGAGGGCGCGTGCGATGGGAAGGCGGAAGTTGAACAGCACCCAGTCCCACGCCGCCACCACGGCCACTGGACAGCTCACGACCCGCCCCTCACAGTTCTCCGAAGCGTGCCGCGCCAGCCGATCAGCGATCCGACCTGACGAGCGACATCCTGGCGGCGGAAGTGGAAATCGTAACGCACTAGAGTCGGGCCTTTCACGTCTGTTCCCAGGGACGATACGGCTGTCCGCAGCACATCGGACCCTGGTTGATCCTGGCCTGCTTTCATATCGAGAGCACACCGCGACAACTGCGACCGCGAAGGCCACGCGTGATCGGCCGGCGCCGCGCAGAACGATCGAGAGCTTGCGACTTGAATTGGGAGGGGAGAAAGTTATGAAGGCAGTGATCCTCGCCGGAGGCCGCGGGAGTCGGCTGAGCGAAGAGACGGACCTCCGTCCCAAGCCCTTGGTAGAGATCGGCGAGAAGCCGATACTGTGGCACATCATGAGGCTGTACTCGGCCTACGGCATCGACGACTTCATCATCTGCCTGGGATACATGGGATATGCGATTAAGGAGTACTTCGCCAACTACTTCCTCCACTCGTCAGATGTGACCTTCGATCTCCCGAACAACCGGATGGAAGTGCACAACAACTCAGCCGAACCATGGAAGGTCACCTTGATCGACACCGGTTTGCAGACGATGACGGGTGGGCGCCTGCGCCGGGTGCTGCCGTACGTCGACGGTGAAAGCTTCTGTTTCACGTATGGCGATGGCGTGGCAGACCTCGACATCGGAATGTTGATCGCGCACCACGAGTCTGCGGGCACCCTCGCAACGGTCACTGCTGTCCAGCCTCCGGGTCGGTTCGGGACGCTGAAACTCGACGGGGACCTCGTCACTCGCTTCCGGGAGAAGTCGCCCTCTCTGGAGGGGTGGATCAGCGGTGGATTCTTCGTGCTCTCAACGGAGGTGGGTCGCTACATCGAGGGCGATGCGACGACCTGGGAACGGGAGCCCCTCGAGAACCTCGCGGCTGAAGGTCAACTCAACTGCTACCGGCATGAGGGATTCTGGCATCCAATGGACACTGCCCGCGACCGGGACTACCTCAACGAGATCTGGCGGTCCGGCGACGCCCCGTGGCGCCGTTGATGCGCGCAGACGACTGGACCGGGCGCCGGGTGTTCCTGACCGGGCACACCGGCTTCAAGGGCAGCTGGCTCGTGATGCTTCTGCGAGAACTCGGCGCTGAGGTGTTCGGATTCTCGAACGGAGTGCCGACCAATCCGTCGCTGTTCCGGGCCGCACACCTCGACGACGCGTTAACAGCGTCCACGGAGGGTGACGTTCGGAACCTCGACGATCTCGCACGGGCAATGGTCGGTGCTCGTCCCAACGTCGTCATCCATATGGCCGCACAGGCCCTGGTGCGGCGCTCGTACCGTCACCCGCTCGAGACTTATGCGACGAACGTCCAGGGAACCGCGCACCTGCTCGAGTGCGTGCGACGCGTCGGCGGGATCGAAGTCGTCGTCGTGGTCACGAGCGACAAGGTCTACGCAGCGTCGGAGACGAGGAGGCCGCATGTCGAGAGCGACATGCTCGGGGGAGGTGACCCGTACAGCAGCAGCAAGGCGTGTGCCGAGTTGGTCGTGCGGTCATTCCGCGAGTCGTACTTCGCCACCGGTCTACCGGTGGTTGTCACCGCCCGGGCTGGCAATGTCATCGGAGGCGGTGACTGGGCTGCCGAGCGCCTCGTTCCCGACGTCGTCCGGGCAGTAACGAGTGGTTCACCCCTCGAGATACGGAATCCCCATGCGACCCGCCCGTGGCAGCACGTGCTCGACTGTCTGTGCGGATATCTCATCCTGGCGGCGGAAGTCGCCAGGACTCCCAGCCTTCCCGATGCGTGGAACGTCGGCCCGGACCCGAGCGAAGTCAGGACGGTCGGTTCACTTGTGGAAGCGTTCCTCGACATTACCGGGAGTGCAATCGATCTCATCGCGCCCGACCATCCCGGTCCGGCGGAAGCGGACGAACTCGTCCTCGACTCCAGCCGCGCACATGAGCTACTGGCGTGGGCGCCGCAATGGGGTATCGACGACGCCATACGTCACACAGCCGACTGGTATCGACGTCTGTGGGAGGGCGAGGACGCACGCGCTGTCTCCCGGGATCAGATCGCATCCCACGGGGCCGGGCTGTGACCCGCCCGAACTGCCGCCTGTGCGGAGCAACTCTCGAGCACGTCATGGCAGATCTCGGTGTGTCACCTCTCGCCAATCGGCTGATTCTGCCCTCCGAACTCAACCGACCCGAGGTGTTCTACCCTCTCACCGTTTACTACTGCAGTGGGTGTCATCTTGCCCAAATCGAGGAGTACGAGTCGCCCGAACGCATCTTCTCGGACTACCCCTACCTTTCCTCCGTTTCTCGCAGCTGGCTCGAGCACTGTGATGCGTTCGCCAACACAATGATCGAGCGACTGCATCTGGATGACAGTTCACTGGTGATCGAGGTTGCGAGCAACGACGGAGGGCTCCTCCGATATTTCGTGGACAGAGGCGTCGCCGTCCTCGGTGTCGAACCGGCTGGGAATGTCGCGGCCCGGGCCATCGAGTCAAGCATTCCCACCGAGGTAGCCTTCTTCGGTACCGCCACAGCCGAGGAGATCACCGCAGACCGCAAAGCGGATCTGCTTGTGGCGAACAACGTCCTGGCCCACGTCCCCGACCTCAACGACTTCGTCGCCGGTCTGCGAATCGGGCTCGCTTCCGACGGCGTCCTGTCCATCGAATTCCCGCACCTCCTGCGTCTAATCGAGGAGCGCCAGTTCGACACGATCTATCACGAGCACTTTTCGTACTTCTCGTTCCTCGCCGCCCGCGAGGCCTTGTCGCGTCACGGTCTGACGGTGATTGACGTCGAACATCTCCCCACACATGGCGGATCGCTGCGAGTGATCGCCATGCACGAAGGCGAGGAGCCGGAGGGACCGAGCGTTCGTGAGACGCTGGAACGGGAGGTGGCGGCCGGCCTCAAGGATCCTGCGACGTACGAACGGTTCAACGAGACCGTTCGAGGCGAGAAGCGGTCGATCGTCTCCCACGTCGTCGGGTTGAAGGAGGCAGGCAATTCGATTGCCGGATATGGCGCGCCAGCTAAGGGCAACACCCTCCTCAACTACTGCGGGCTCAGTACTGAGGTCATCGATTACACCGTCGACACCAGTCCGTTCAAGCAGGGCAGATACCTGCCGGGCAGCAGGATCCCCGTGCTCGAGCCAGGAGCGATCGACGAAACGAAACCTGACCTGATCTTCATCCTGCCGTGGAACCTGAAAGCTGAGATAATGACCCAGCTCGGACACTGTCGCGAGTGGGGGGCGCGCTTCTTGGTCCGAACCCCCGACCTGAAGGTATTGACGTGAACTTCATCGGCGCTCCGATCCAAGGCGTCTACGTGGTGCGCGGTAAGCCTGTCGCCGACGAGCGCGGCCACTTCATGCGTACCTTCGACGCTGCTGAGTTCGAACGGCTTGGTCTCGACCCTCGCGTCGCCCAATGCAGCGTCTCGTTCAGCCCGGCGAGATTCACATTGCGTGGCATGCACTACCAGCGCCCACCGCACGAAGAAGCGAAGTTGATCCGATGTCTCAGAGGCCGAGCATTCGACGTAGCAGTGGACGTTCGACCGAACTCGCCCACATACCGGCGATCTTTCGGCGTGGAACTCCACGCGGGCAGCGTAGACAGCGTGTTCGTTCCCCCTGGATGCGCTCACGGCTTCCTCACACTCGACCCCGACACGGAGTTGCTGTACCAGATCGGTACCCCCTACTCGCCGCAACACACGGCGGGCATCCGCTGGAACGATCCGGCGTTCACCATTGACTGGCCCGCTCCACCGGTCATCATGTCCGAACGCGACCGGGGCTATCCGGACTTCGAGCCATGAGTCGTGTACTCGTGACCGGCGGAAGCGGCTTCATCGGCCGCCATGTCGTGGCCGGCCTTCTCGAGCGCGAGCATGAGGTGCATGTCGCCAGCCGCTCTGACCCCGCATCGAGCGGAGCCCGCTGGCACCGCGTCGATCTTATGAATGCCGACCAGACGGAGGCCGTGCTCGCCGCTGTCCGACCCGAGGTGCTCGCACACCTGGCGTGGTACACCGATCCTCGCGACTACCGATCCTCGCTCGACAACCTGCAGTGGATCGAGGCATCGATACGCCTGATCAGGCTGTTTGCGGCCCACGGCGGTGAGAGGGTGATCGGCGCCGGGAGTTGTGCCGAGTATGACTCCGGCCATGGCTTCTGCTCGGAAGCGACGACACCTGCGAACCCCGACTCCCTGTACGGCGCCAGCAAGAACGCCGTGCATCGCGTCGTCTCACAGGCAGCCGACCAACTCGGGACCGATGTCGCATGGGCACGAGTGTTCTTTCCCTACGGCGCAGGCGAGCCAGCTGACAAGCTCGTGTCATACGTCGCCGGACGCCTGCTGCGGGGTCTCACCGCGGACTGCACAAGCGGGGAACAGTTCCGCGACTACATCCATGTCACCGACATCGCATCGTTCTTCGTCGCCCTCATCGAAAGCGGCCGAACGGGAACGTTCAACGTCGGCACGGGCGTGCCCGTCACAGTCGCACAGGTTGTATTGACCATTGGTCGGATCCTCGGTGCTCCGGACCTGATCAACCTCGGCGCCCGAGAGTCGCCGCCAGGCGATGTTCCCATGCTTGTGGCGGACATCCGTCGCGCCCGTGCGGAGCTTGCCTGGGGACCGTCGCTCAGCATCGACACAGGCCTGGAGTTGACCATCGAAGAAATCCGAGCCTCCGGTGAGGTCTAGGCAGACAATGGACCGGCAGACCATTGCGGGGGATCGCGGGTGAGCGACCACCAACGCCTGAGCAATCTGCGGATCGGGTACTCGGCGTACTCGGCGGATCTGTCGAAACCCGGTGACCGGCGGCGATTCCCCCACTACGCACAATGCCGTGGGATCAGCCTCGAACTCGCCGACCCGGCCGAGACCTACGACATGGTGGTGCTATCCGCCCGATCCGACCTCGCACATTGGGTGGACTCACCAGCTTCGACCCGCATTGTCTACGATCTGATCGACTCGTATCTGGCCATTCCGGAGTCCGATTTCAAAGCGCGGCTGCGTGGTCTGTCGAAGTACGCGATCGGCGAGTTGAGCCGGCCCGCATGGAGCTATCGACGGACGATCGAGAGGATGGCACGGCGCGCCGATGCCGTTGTCTGCTCGACCGTAGAACAGAAACAGATGCTCGAGGAGTTCTGCCCGAACGTGCACGTCATCCTCGACTTCCACACCGAACTTGCCGGTCCCCGTAAGGACCGCTACGAAAGCTCCCAACCATTCCGACTCGTGTGGGAGGGACTGCCTAAGAACCTCCACGGGTTTCGGGACATCGCAGAAGTCCTCGACCACGTCTCCCGCGACCACCCACTGGCTCTGCATCTAGTGACGGATTCCCACTATTTCGAGTTCCTCGACCGAGTGTGGAGGCGATCGTCACACCGTTTAGCGAGACGGATCTTCGAGTCGAGCGAGATCCACGCCTGGAATCCGAAGACCCTCATTTCAGTGGCGACCAGCTCGGACCTCGCGGTGATCCCATTGGATCTCAACGACCCGTTCGCCGCCGGTAAACCGGAGAACAAGCTCTTCGTCTTCTGGCGTCTCGGTGTCCCCGCCCTCGTGTCAGCCACTCCGGCGCACCGACGGGCGATGGCCGCCGCTGGACTCGATATGGCGGCGGCACACCCCGAGGAGTGGGAAGCCCGACTTCGCCTCCTGATCGCGGAGGAATCCACGCGCCGTCGGGCGGGTCGCCTCGGAGCCGGGTATGCCGAGGCGGAGGCTGGCGAGTCTCCGCTGATCGAGAAGTGGGACGCGGTCGTAGAGTCCTTGTGGTGAGTCAGACCATGTGCTTGTGTACGGCGCCGACAAACGCCCACGGCTCACTGCCGTGGAGCGTGACCGACCTGCACCCCAGCGTGGTCGGAAGCAGCTGACATGGCGGGGCTGAACAGCCTGCACGAGATGCTGGAGGAAATGGAAGGAGCATCTGACCTCGTACGCCCCTCCTCGTTCTGGGAGCAAATCAACGGTATCAACCTCGACCAGGTTTCCACCACTGGGTTCGACGAGTTCAAGCGAACAGTGAATAGCAACTACTTTCAGTGGTTGCCCACCGGACCGAGGGATCCGCAGTTCCGTGCAGTATTGAAGGACTGGCTGCGTAATCCGTCTCTCGAACCGTTCCATGCCCGTCTCGTCGACAGCGGGGCATATGCAGATACCCGGTTCGGCCCTTGGCTGAACCGCAGATCGGCGCGCTTGGGATATGCGGTGTATGTCGCGATGCTTTGGGACGCGGTCCATGGCCGGGTGCCATCTGGGCTGCTCGAGCGGCTTGAGGAGCCCGCGGTGGGCAATCCACTGCTCGTTGAGCATCGCGGCCGGTTGGTTACACAGGACCTGTGCAACTCCGTCCTCGAATATTCGACGATCAAGGCAGCCGCACCACTGCCGGAGAGCGGCCGCGTCGTCGAGGTCGGAGCGGGATACGGCAGGCTGGCCTGGGTCTTTCTGGAGGAAATGCCCGATATTCGCTATCTGGTGGTCGACATCCCTCCGGCGCTCGCGATCGCGGAGGAGTACCTGTCAGCACTGTTCCCGAACCGCAACCTCTTTCCGTTCCGCCGTTTCAGACGCTTCGAGGATGTCGCGCACGAATTCGAATCGGCCAACGTCGCCTTCATGACTCCGACGCAACTGGACCTCTTGCCGCCGCTTGGTGCAGACCTCCTCATCAACGTGAGCTCCTTCCACGAGATGCACCCCGATCAGATAGGACACTTCTTCACCCTCATCGACGAGCATTGCGCTGGGTTCTTCTATTCGAAGCAGTGGCTTGCGTGGAGAAATCCTGTCGACGGTGTCGACATCGGCGAGTCGTCGTATCCGCTGCGTTCACACTTGCGGAGCATCTTCAAGAGGAGGCATCCCATCCAAAGGGGCTTCTTCGAAGCACTGTATGACGTCGACCCAACCGCCTGATGCAGTCGGTGAAGTCGAACATCCGTGCCAATTTCATCGGACGGTTGTGGACTGCCCTCATGTACTTTGCCTTCGTGCCCGTGTACATAAGGTTCATCGGCGTCGAGGGTTACGGGCTCATTGGATTCTTCGTTGCACTGGTGGGTGTCACGAGCGCATTGGACCTCGGCCTGAGCGCCGCACTCAATCGGGAACTGGCACGTCGGGTGGCGTTGGGTGCCGAGCAGGACAGCAGGAACCTCGTCCGCACATTCGAGGCGGTCTACTGGGGAGTCGGAATAATCCTCGGATCAGCCATCGCGCTGCTCGCCGGGCCGATAAGCCGCAACTGGCTCCGATCGGTGTCCATGGACACTCAGACCGTCCAGCGCGCCGTTCTGCTGATGGGGCTCGTACTTGCCGTTCAGTGGCCTTTGGTCCTCTACCAGGGCGGCCTGCGTGGATTGGAACGACAGGTGTCGCTGAACGTCGTCACCATGATCTTCGCGACAGTGCGCGCCGGTGGAGCCGCCCTCGTGCTCTGGCTGGTCACACCGAGCATCGAGGCCTTCTTCGCCTGGCACCTGGGAGCCGCCGCATTGCACACCATCTCTCTCAGCACCCTCCTGTGGCATCACCTTCCAGGCGAAGGCCGCGGCAGATTCGACCCTTCCCAATTCGTCGGCGTGAGGGGTTTTGCGGCAGGTCTAGCCGCGATCTCGATGCTCGCCCTCGTGTTCACCCAACTGGACAAGGTGATTCTCAGCCGGATGATCGATCTCGACGAATTCGGCTACTACAGCCTCGCCACCGTGGTCGCAGGGGGCCTCGCCTACGTCGTGCTCCCGATATTCGAAGCCGTGTTCCCGCGATTCTCAGCGCTCGTGGCCGATGGAGGAGAGCCTGCGGCCCTGGTCGGGCTCTATCATCGAGCCTCCCAGCTCGTGACGATCCTCCTCCTGCCAGCCGCACTCGGCGCAGCCTTCTTCGCCTCGGAGCTGATATGGGTGTGGACCGGATCCCTGGATGCTGCTGCGACCGCGGGCCCGCTTCTGACGCTCCTCGTCATCGGATCCGCACTCAATGGTCTGGTCAATGTTCCGTACGCACTGATGCTCGCCAACGGCTGGACGCGCCTCCCCTTGTTCCTGAACCTCGGCGCCGTGGTGCTCCTGCTACCCCTCCTCCTGATCCTTGTCAACAGGTACGGAGCAGTTGGAGCTGCCGTCATCTGGAGCACGGTCAATGTCGGCTATCTCCTGGTGGGGGTGACGGCGCTCCATCGGAAGTACCTGACCGAGGAACTGAATCGTTGGGCGCTCTCGGATGTCCTCGTTCCCGGGATTGCTGCGGCGGTGGTGGTCGTCCTCGCGAGGCTTGGCACCCCAGCTGTCGAGAGTCGCCTGCTCGCCGCCGGCTGGCTGGTCGGGACTGTCGCAACATCGATGCTGACCGCAGCTCTCGCCACCGACATGGGCCGGCACTTGCTGCGCTCGCTCATCCAGCGGCAGGGGCCTGGCAACCTCTTCAAGGTGAACGCATGATCCGACGGACGAGCAATGGACTACCCAATCGCGAGACAGACGCACAGTGCGTCGTGTGCGGTGGAACCACCACGACGCTCTTCGAAGCGATGGACGTCAACCGCCGGGTCACCGACGAGCGCTTCATCTACGAGGTCTGCAGGGTGTGTGATGTCATCGTTCTGGCCAATCCGCCGGCGGACATCTGGCGTTTCTACAGAGGCGAGTATTTCGCAGAACCGACACGTCGCCAGCTCGAGCATGCCTCCCGGCGAGAGTCATATCAACTGGGATTCGTGAGCCGACACGTAGACGGAGGACGCCTCGTCGAGATCGGAGCTGCATGGGGAACGTTCGCTCTCAACGCGACCAAGAGCGGATTCGAAGTCACCGCTCTCGAAGCGGACGAGCGTTGTTGTTCGTATCTCGAGCGTGAGCTGAACATCCAGACCATCCGGACGAGGGCGCCACACACCGTGCTGGCGTCGCTTCCCCCCAGCGCCGCAATCGCGCTGTGGCAGACGCTCGAGCATCTTCCAGATCCGCACGCGACGCTGGCGGCGGCCGCTGAGAATCTCGATGCCGGCGGTGTGCTGGTCATCGCGACCCCGAACCCCGAGTCGCTCGGGTTTCGCATGCTGAGACAGAAGTGGCCGCACGTCGACGCCCCGCGCCATTTGTGGCTGCTCCCAATCGACCACTTGGCAGAGCGAGCGGCATCGCTCGGATTGGAGCTCATTGAACTCACGACCTCGGACACGGGTGCGCGCCGCTGGAACACCTTCGCCTGGCAGCGGTACTTCGCGAACGGCGCGGAACATGCCGCGCTCCGAGTGGGCGCGCTCGCTCTCGGTTGGATGGTCGCTTTGGCATCCGCACCGTTCGAACGCCGGGGTCGAAACGGGAGTAGCTACACAGCGGTGTTCAGAAAGACTCCGGTGTGAGGCTTTCGGTGCTCCTGCCCACGCGCAACGGGGGTCCATATCTGGATGAATGCATCCGGTCTGTCCTCGTCGATCCGTCACCGGACCTCGAGTTGGTGGTCTCAGACAACGCAAACGACGACTCGACTCCTCAGGTCCTGGACTCATTCGCCGCCGACCCGAGGCTGAGAGTGCTGCGCCAGCCGCAGGTGATATCGGTCGTCGAAAACTGGAACCGAGCACTCGAGGCCGCCACCGGCGACTACCTGCTGATGATCGGCGACGACGATCTCCTCCTTCGATCCTGCGTCCCCACGATCCGCGAGTTGGTGGAGAGATTCGACGAGCCGGACTGCATCACGTACAACGCCTTCAGCTTCGTGTCCCCCGCGTCCTTCGAAGCAGAGGACGGAGACGCTCACTTCTCAGAATCCCACTTCCTCTTCGACTCCGGTTTTCGGTCGGGTCAGCTCCTGACGGCAGAACAGCGACGCCAGATCGTCGTCGATTACTTTCGGTTCCTCCCCCGGCTCCCGCTCAACATGCAGACGACCGTCGTTGCGAGGAAGGCGCTGTACCGGCTCAACCCGCCGGTGTTTCGTGCCCCGTTCCCGGACCACATCGCACTGTGCGGGCTCCTGCTCACGGCAGAACGCTGGCTCTACTCAGACACGCGCCCACTGATCATCGGCGTGTCTCCCAAGTCGTTCGGCCACTACGTGTACAGCGGTGAACACGCGAGTGGACTCGACTACCTCGGAGTCGACACCTCGTTCCCGGGCGCGCTACCGGGGAACCCCCTCGTGAACGGCATGCATCAGTGGCTCACTGTGGTGGCGACGCTCTACCGTGACCACCTGAGCGGCGTGCAGGTCAGCCGACGTGACTACGTCGCTCGCCAATTGTGGGCCTGGTATGTGCAGACCCGCCAGGGACGGCTCGGGTATGCGGAGTTCACCCGCCACTTGAGACTCCTCGGGCTGCGAGATTGGCTCAGGCTGGTAGGTATCGCGTTTGATCCGACCTTCGTGCGACAGGCCGCCAAGCGCGTTCGATCCCGGCGCGGCACCGATCTCGTGTGGCCACGTCTCGAACGTCTCGCCGGCGTAGCCACGATCGAACAGTTTCGGGACTTCATCGAAGCGCGACAACACGACGACTCAGAACGAAACTGAAATGAACCGGCCCCACGGTGCACCGGCGGTGAATCACCAGCCGTGCTGCTGGAGGAATACCTCGAGCGTCAGGAGGGTCCACAGCGGGTGTGTGTGGTCCTCGACCCCGGTGGAGTGTTCGTGTATCACCCGGTCGATCGTCTCACCGTCGAGATATCGCTTCACCGACGCCGACGATGACGCCAGCCGGGCGCGCACATAGGGGCTCAGGTCTTCGCGGAACCAACTCCCGAGCGGGACACCGAAGCCCTGCTTCGACCTGCTGAGGATCTCCCGAGGAAGTTCGTCCCTCATCGCATCCTTGAGGGCTCTCTTGAGGATCAGACCGGAAGTACGGGCGGAGCGCGGAAGGCGGGCGGCGAACTCGACGAACTCGTGATCGAGGAATGGCGATCGCACCTCGAGACCATGCGCCATGGACATGCGGTCGACCTTGGGAAGCAGGTCATCGAGGAGATACGTGCGCATGTTGAGATCGAGCAATCGGTCGAGTGTGTCAGATCCTTCGGAATCGGACCACATTCGGCGTACTCGCCCGCTGCCCAATCGTCCGTGTGTCCGCTGAGTCGCCGGACGAGCTCGTCCGGCATGTAACTCACCCACGAGCGGTAACCGTCGGGCATCGACAGCCATGCCCCGTCGCGGAACCTGCCGAGCCTGCGACGCAATGCCGGCGGCCCGAACGATGCTCCCGCCCGCACCAGCAGCAGAACAGCGTCCCGGACCGGCGTCGGTAGTCGTTCGAGGCGAACAAGCGCCAGTCCCGCGATGAATCTCCAGTACCCGGCGAAGATCTCGTCACCCCCGTCACCGGCAAGCGCCACCTTGACGTGGTCTCCGGTCATCTGCGACAGCAGAAACGTCGGAATCGCGCTGGAGTCGCCAAACGGCTGGTCGTGGTGCCACACGAGCCGTTCGATGAGGTCGATGGAGTCGGGCTTGACGACCAGCTCCGTGTGCTCCGTTCTGAATCGATCGGCCACAAGACGGGCGTACCAGAACCCCCGCCAACCCCGCGGCGAGCAGGGTGACCCATGATGTGGCCGAGGCAATCAACGCGCCAAACATCTCGTCCCCGCCCCGGGACCGGGCCGCGACCAATTCCGGGATGAGTGAAGACTGAACGGTCGAGGTAAGGATCCCAGTGAGTGAGATCGGGATCACCAAGGCGGTGAAGACGGCATCGAGATCTTCGCCAACCCCATAGGTGCCAGCGACGACGAGCTCGCGAACGACAGCCATGCCCCCGGCGGCGAGCGTAAGTGCACCCACTATGACGATCCCACGGACGAGCGAGGACCGGCGGAGCCGGTCGATCAGGCCGGGCACCTTTAGCCTGAGATCTTGTTCTCAAGCGATGTCGGAGTGGGCTCATGGTGGTCCGCCACCTCGCGGAGCATCACTCTCCGACCACTTGTCTCGTACACGGGGAGGCGCCCCAGGAGTGTTCCAATGAACCCGACAACCGCAAGCACGAAGCCCATCAGCAGGAATCCACTCGTGCGGTCGATACGAGACATGACTAATGCCAGCCAACCCGATGCCAGGGCGGCACCGTACATCAGGGCCACCGCCGCCGGGACCGGGATGCCTACGAAGACAAGCCGGTGGCTCATATGGTCTCGGCCTCCCGAAAGGACCTTCTTACCGTGGATCAGCCGAGTGATCGTAACGAGGACAGTATCGAAGATAGCCACGCCGACCACGAGAATCGGGACGAAGAAGGTCACCTCATTAGGGCCTGCGAACCGCAACTTGATGCCGAGGACTGCCAGAAGGAATCCGAAGAACAGGCTTCCGGCGTCGCCCATGTAGATACGGGCCGGATGGAAGTTGTGCCATGAGAACCCCAAAGCGCATCCAGCCAGGGCAGCAGATAGCGAAGCGACTAGGAACTGGCCGTTGACAGCAGCGATGATGAGAAACCATCCGGCGGCGACCGCGGTCACACCGGACGAGAGCCCGTCCATGTTGTCGAGCAAGTTGAAGGCGTTGGTAACACCCACGATCCAAAAGAGGGTGAAAACTATATTCAGCCAGGCAACGTCGAACATTTCCACCTGTACCCCCAGACCGATGATGCCGACGGCTGCCGCGGTTTGGAGCCCGAGCCGGGTCCAAGGTCCCAATCCCTTGATGTCATCGACCAAACCGATCAGGCTCAAACCGACCGCCAAGCCCATGATGCCCACCAACTCGCCGAGATCCGAAACGGGAGGGCGCAGAAGGGCAGCAGCCAGCACGACTCCGGCAAATGCGACCACGATCGCGGCGCCTCCGAGGTAGGGGACCGCCTCGGTCTGCTGCTTGTAGCCTCTGGGGTGGTCGAGAACTCCAAAGCGGATGGCCACAGTCCGGGCCACCGGAGTCAAAGCGAGGGCCAGCCCGGCCGATCCGGCGAGGATCAAGACATACCCCCACCAGGGCACCCTGCTCACCCCCGCTGCTCCTTCGCCACCTCGAGGATGATGTCGTCGAGGCTCTGCCGGGGCTCGAACCCGATCAGGTTTCTGGCCCTCGTGATATCGGGAACGCGCCGGGGCATATCCTCGAACCCCTCCTCGTAGGCCTCGTCATAGGGTACGTACCGGATCTTGGAGTCGGAACCGGTCAACCCAATCACACGGTTGGCCAGATCCTCGATAGAGACCTCCTCGGTCCCTCCGAGATTCACGACAACGCCATGCGCCTGCTCTGTCTCGAGCAGGGACTTCAGCGCCGGTGTGACATCGGCGACGGAGCAGAAGCAGCGGGTTTGGGAGCCATCCCCGAACACCGAGAGCGGCTCGCCCCGCACCGCCTGCTGCACGAAGGTGGGGATCACCATGCCGTAGGTCCCGGTCTGGCGGGGTCCGATCGTGTTGAACAATCGCACAATCACGGTGGGCAGGCCCTTCTCCCGCCAGTAGGTGTAGGCGAGGATTTCCTCGATGGCCTTGGCCTCCGAGTAAGACCAGCGGCTCTTGAGCGGCGACCCGAGGATCCGGTCGTCCTCCTCACTCAGCCGATCCGAGTTGTTCTTACCGTAGATCTCGCTGGTAGAGGTGACGAGGATCGCTTTGCCGTATTTGTGTGCCTTCTCTAACACGATCTCGGAGCCAAGAATGTTGGTGCGCAGACTCTCGAGCGGCTTCTCAACGATCAGGCGCACCCCAACCGCCGCAGCCAGGTGGAACACGGTGTCGGCTCGAGCCACGCAGTCGTCGACTAGATCTGCGTTGAGGATCGAACCGAGCACTAGCTCGAAATCGGAGCGCCCTCGCAGATGGTGGACGTTCTCGAGGCGGCCGGTAGACAGGTCGTCGAGAACGATAACCCGGTCACCCCGGGCAAGCAGATGGTCGCTGAGATGCGAGCCGATGAACCCGGCTCCTCCCGTGATCAGCGCTCGCAAGTCAGTCCGTGCGGTGGAACATATTGCTGACGAGGCTAGCGATCAGTCCGACAATCAGCCCGAAGAACCCAAGGTTGGATCGATGGCGATGGCCTGGCTCCGGGCCGCCTCCGCTCCCTCCTGATCGCCGACGGCGTCGCGAGCCTCGGCCAGGAGTAGCCACCAGTCGGCCTGGCCCGGCAGCAGGTCGAGCGCGAACTCGAGAAGCTCGATCGCCCGCCCGGGATCGCCCAGACCCAGGTACGTGCTCGCCGCCTCAACCCGTACCTCTGGTGCGACCGGGTCGAGATCGAAGGTTCGCTCCCACAATTGCGCCGCCCGCTCGAAATCACCCAGGAGGTGAAAGGTCCCTGCGGCGAATACAGTTCCGTCCCAGTAGCGCGGGTGGGCGACCGATGACCGCTCGAAAGACCTCGCCGCCGCTGGCAGCGACCCTGCCTGAACCTGCCCAAGCTCGAACCAGTAGTCCGGTTCCCAGGGAGCCATCGACGCTCCCTCGCTGAGAAGCTCGATCGCCTGAGCCGGGTTCGACGTTGCAAGCCTTGCCCCACGACCCACTACTCCGTCGGCTCGGTAGGGGAGCGTAACCATGATCAGCCCAGCGAATGCCACCCCTACTGCGGCGACCTTCAGCGCAGGTCGACTCACGCCTCGAATCGACCATAATTCCTTGGCAGAGGCGATCGATGGATACGAGGCGGCGATCGCGCCGGCCATTGCCCAATGAACCACACCGAGCTGGGGCACGTCGATACTTACCAGGCTCTGGGCGTGATAGGCCAGCCAGGCGCCGCCGAATCCGGCGAGCTGCAGGCGCTCCCATCCTTGGAGCCGGCGCAGCCCGACGATGAGACCCACCAGCACGACACCGACCACCCCCAGGTAGGCAATGCCTACGAAAAGCCCTCCCTCGGCGAACATCCCCAAGGGCACGTTGTGTGCAGCATCAACGACCTGAAAAGTACCGAAGGCCTGCCAGGCCGCGAATGGTCGAAATGCCCTGTAGTAGAAGCCATACTCGCCGAACCCCACGCCGAGGAGGGGACTGGAAGCGAACATGTCCCGGGCGGCCTCCCAATACCATCGCCGGATCCGAAGGGCCTCGTCGAAGAACCCGCCCAGGGGGCCCGTTCCGAATATGCCAATCACAACCAAAACTACGGCGACCCCGCCGAGGGCGATCCAGATCCGACTTGATGTTCGCCCCCTCCCCGCCTCCCGCTCTCGCAACCAGACCAACCCGACCAGCCATGTTCCCGCCGCCGCGGCCATCAGACCCTGAAAGGATTGAGTCGCCGCCTGCGCTACCAGCAGACCTGCGATGAAGAGAGCGCCGCCGATTCGTCGTACCCGAGACGCCCGGGGATGGAGCGCGAACGCTGCCGCGAGAGGGACGACAAAGGCCAGATAGGCGGAAGCGAAGTTGGGATTGCCGTGAGTGGAGAACACCGCGTCTCCGTACACGCGATTCCACGGAATCGGATCGGCTCCGACTGCCTGGAGAAGTGCGTATCCAGTCACGATCCCGCCGGCGATCATTACCGCCATCTGAAGCCGCCCGAGGGATCTCGCATCACGATAAGCATCAATGATGCCCATGGCGATCACGACAAAGGACAGGTACAACGCAAGGCCGGACCAGCGCGAATAGGGTCCCACGATTCCTCGAGCGATCGAATCCGCGCTCATCACGGACACCGCCACCGACGCGAGGAAGAATACGGCTGCGAGGGGAAGCCAACCGGTGGGCAGGGTGAGCCGCGCGCTGCGGGCCATTCGGAACAGCCACAAGGCGATCAGCAAAACAGCACCCAGTGCAATCGTGACAGCCTTCGGGAGCTCGACCGGCTCGCGAGCCGCTCTGGAGAGAGCCAGGGGCGAAACGACGAGGACTGCCTCGATGATCCACCGCTGCGGGCTGCGAACTCGATGGGTGCGCGCCATAGCGAGCCAAGGACTGTAACTCCTGGTGGATGTCGACCCTGAGTCAGATCAGCCTTTCTTCCGATTGTCGCGCACAACACGCGCCCTACCAGGGCGCGGACGGGCGCGGAAACGGAGGAAAGGGTCACAAGCTTCGAACGGCGGTCATCAAATCGTCGAAGTCGGGGAGTTCGAGCGCATCTTCGGTTACCCAGCGATAAGCAATCGTGCCGTCGGGCCTGATGACGAAAAGAGAACGTTTGGCGACGCCGCGATGGGCCTTCCAGATGTCGCGGGAAGTTGCCTCGGCGGTGTTGCAATACTCATTCCAGCTGCGCGGTGCCTTTCGGCTGAGTTCCACCGTCCAGTGGCAGGAGGTATGCCTGGCGTGGGGGCTTGAGCGGGCGCAGCAGCCAATAGGGGCGCCGGGTGCCGTCGGGCGAGGTTCGATCAGCCCGCCTGGTCAAACCGAGCCAGCGGCGATAGGCGGCGGCGGCTTTCCCGGTGTCAACACTGACGCTCCCGTAAACGTCGCCCGGTTCGGCCTTTCGAACCCGCACCGCCTGATGCCAGCAGTGTTGTCCGGAGATGGGGTCGGGCTGAACCGAGAAGGTGAGATTCTGATGGACGCCCGAATCCGACCACCAGATGCGAAGGGTGTCGGGATCGGTGGATTGGTATGGCCCAACGCCGCTGCGACGGCGCAGTCCCCACTTACTTCCCTCATGGTCGAGGGCCACCGTCGCCATCGCCTGGCGCTGGCCCTGATCGCCAAGCTTCCATCTGCCCATATGGTGTGAACAAGCAACCACCCCGGGGCGGATTCCTTCGGTGACCCAGGCCTTTACGACGTAATAGCCGATCTCGGTCTCCACCCTCACCAGATCGCCCGTGTCGATGCCCAGACGGGCGGCGTCGATGGGATGGATCCAGAGAGGATTGGTGTGGGCGATCTCATCGAGCCATTTAGCGTTGGCAGACCGGGTGTGAATCTGAATGGGAAGTCGGAACGTGGAGATGAGCGGCATCTGCCCCTCGCCCAGCTTTGAGGGGTGGATGTGGCTTTGGATGTAACCGGGAAGGGCGTACTCGGGCCAGCCCCACGAGACCATCGTGGTCGAGTAGAACTCGAGGCGGCCGCTCGGAGTCGGAAAGCCTCGCTGCACGTTGCCGTCGTTCTGTACCCCAACGGGACGGCGTCCCTGTTCGTCCGGTTCGGGGCTCGACAAGGGAACCACGTTGGGATGGTCGGGTCGGGGCGCCCGGGTGTAGACCCGCCCGAAGCGATCCAATGCCGGGTCGACTAATTCGGATTCTGGGACCGTCTCCTCGAACACCGCCCCCACCTTCGCGGCAATCTCAAAGGCACCGTATCGGCGCATGTATTGAAGCGACGACAACCCTTCCGCCTTCGCCTTCTCGGGAAGTCCAGGGACCGAGTTGGCGAACATCCACCCGTAGTACTCGTCGATGGTGAGCTTTTCACCCGGGTGCTCTTTCGACTCGTGAAATTTCCTGATCCCAAGCAACCCGTCTGGATCGATACGCCACGACAGGTCGATCCAGAACTCGTTCTCTTCCCATACCTCGCCGGGATTGGACTCCCGGCTGTCGCGCACCGGTACTCCCAGGCGCTCACGGGCGGCCCGTGCCACCGGCTGGCGGAACCCGATCCACTGACCGTCGTACTGCTCGTAGGAATGGACGTCGTGTCGTTCGGGGGAATGACCGACCGGGAGGATGTAGTCGGCGAAGAACGCCGTCTCCGACCAAGTCGGGGTGAGGGCGACGTGTAGTCCGATCTTGTTTTCGTCGGTCAGCATCTCGATCCAAGAGAATCCGTCCGGGTTGGTCCAGACGGGGTTGTAGACCCTGGTGAAATAGACGTCGAGAGATCCCCGACCCTCCGCCGTGAAGTGGGGGAGCAGGAATGACAGCTCATGCATGGCCAAGGGATACTCGAGCGGCCAGGTGAGCTCGTTCCACACCGGGGGATGGGGAGGAGAGTGGATGGGTTTGGGGACGAACTTATTCCAGGCGTTGGGAAATGTGCCGCCCTCGGTGGCAACCGCTCCAAGCAGGGCGCTGATGAGAAAGAGGGTCCGGGCCACCTGCCACCCCCCCAGGTTGCCTGAACCTGCCGAGCGCCAGTTGTGAGCCGAGAAGCGGGTTCCAGCCCCGGCCACCACCTCGGCCACCTCCCTCAACACCGAGGCTTCGATTCCAGACTCAGAGGCGGCGAACTCGAAGGTAAATTCGGAGTAGAGCTCGGTCAGCACCCGCTCAAAGGTGGCAAAGGTGTTGGGAAGGTCGGGCCGTTCTCGAACCAGGTACTCCTCCCAGTTCCACCAACGATGCATGAAGTCGCGGTCGTAAACACCGGTCTGGATGAGGTGGTTTGCGATGGCCAGGTTGATGGCCGCCTCCGACCCGGGATATGGGGAGAGCCAATGGTCGGCGTGGGTGGCGGTATTCGACAGCCGGGTATCGAGCACGATCAACCTGGCCCCCCCGGCCTTGGCCTCGGTTATCCGCTGGGCGTGTGGGTTGAAGTAGTGGCCGGTTTCCAGGTGGGCCGAGATCAGATATATGACCTTGGCGTTGGCATAGTCGGGCGAGGGCCGGTCGATCCCCATCCACAGCTCGTATCCAAACCGTGCCCCGGATGAGCAAACATTGGTGTGCGAGTTGTGTCCGTCGACTCCCCATGACGCCAGCACCCGCTCGGTGAAGCCGTCCTCGCCAGGGCGGCCGACGTGGTACATGACCTGGTTGGGCCGCCCTTCTGTGATGGCCGTCCGGATGCGGGCGGCGATGTCTTCCATCGCCTCGTTCCAGCTCACCTCGGTCCACTTGCCCTCGCCGCGCCGGCCCGAACGTTTAAGGGGGTGAAAGATGCGGTCGGGGTCGGTGATCTGATTTATGGTGGCGGGTCCCTTGGCACAGTTCTTGCCTCGCGAGCCCGGGTGCTCGGGGTTCCCTTCAAGTTTGCGGATTTCGAGGGTCTGGCGGTCGACATAGGCGAGGAGACCGCAGGCGGACTCGCAGTTGAAGCAGGTGGTGGGGACCAGCATCGAGTGGCGCTCGACTCGCTCCGGCCAGGCCCGGGATTCGAGCTCGGTCCAATCGTCCCACCGATCTTTGGGAGGGAAAGAGTCGAGGTGGATGCCGCTGGGGCCAGGATATCTCATGCCAGGGGCACCGCCTGTCCGGCTTGCACATAGGCGTGCTCATGGGCGAGCAACCCGATGAGTGCCGCGGGGGCGGCCCAGACGCCTATCCAGGGCGCCAATGATCCGATCAGAACCAGCACTACGCCGGTCCAGAAGACGCTCGAATATCGCCCACGGGTCATCTCCCACACCGCCAGATGGGCATGGGCGGTCCCGTGGGGGAGGGTGGTCTCCCCGAGCACGAACAGCAGGTGGATCACCGATGCCCACGTCAGCACCGTCGCCACCGGCCATTCATCACCTGTGACCACCAGCAGGGCCGCGGCTCCGGCCAGCACCGCCTGGACCGCCATGTGGGGCGGAAGTAGCGGGCTCTGCCAGAGGTCGCGGCCCTTCGCCTGGGCGAACAGATAGGCCGTGTAGGCCGCGGCCATCAGGGACAGCGGAAGTCCGGCAATCACCAGGAACGTTCGGATCGATTCGGTCGCGAACAGCGACAGCACCAAGACCAACCCGTAACAGACAATGATCGCCCCGCCCCGGACCAGCCAGCTTCGCCACTGGGGGCGGGTGAAGATGTAGTAGAAGCGCTTTGGATGCTCAAGATCCCAGACCAACAACGCCCCGGTCACGGCCAGGAAGGGCAGTCCAAGCACCGACGGAAGGACGCCGGATGCGGCGAACGCCTCGACCCCCAGCAACATGAGAAGCACCGGCGCCAGGTAAACCCCAGCGGCGATGGACTTAGTCCAGGTATACAGACTCACCCGCCAATCCCACGGCGCCTTGTGGGGGATGTCGTAGGAAAGCACGGCTGCTGCCGAGGAGTTTGACCACCCGCCGGGATGGCCCGACCGCACCCCCTCGCCTTGCTCGGACCACATATATAGGTCACCGGCCGGTCGCCTCGCGGCGATGGGGTCGAGGGTCGCCTGGTGGGCGCCCTTGTAGAACAGCTTGGGATGGGTCTCCTTCTCCGGTCGGCGAACCGTCACCGGCTCCCGGTTGACGATTCTCGCCACCTTGGACGAGGGGTCGTTGACATCTCCGACCAGGATCGCCTCGGTGGGGCACACCACCACGCAGGCTGGCTCCAGCCCGATGTCGAGCCGGTGGGTGCAGAAGTTGCACTTCTCAGCAGAGTGGTCCTCGGGGTTGATGAAGATGGCGTCGTAGGGGCAGGCGGCAATGCAGGCCTTGCAGCCGATGCAGATCCGCTTGTCGAAGTCGACGATCCCGTCGGCACGGCGGTACATAGCCGAGGTGGGGCAGGCGGCCACGCAGGGAGCGTCGTCGCACTGGTTGCAGCGGGTCACCTGGAAAGCCCGCCGTGCGAGCGGCCAGACGCCGATGTCGACCGACTTCACGTAGGTCCGTGTTACCCCGAGCGGCACCCGGTTCTCGGACTTACAGGCCGTCGTGCAGGCATGACAGCCGATGCAGCGGGTCTGGTCGATGACCTTCACCCATGAAGCCTCGGCGACGACAATCCCGGTCAGCACGTTGGTCCGACCTTACCGGCGGGTACTTGCGGACATCCGCATATGTGGCATAGTTCGGAGCATGCGCGCCAGCAATGACGAGATCTATCGCCTTCATGCCAATGTATGCAAGGGCCTGGGCGACCCCAAGCGCCTGCTGATCATCAACGCTCTTCGCGACGGAGAGCGGTCGGTCAGCGACATCTGCGAGGAGCTAGGGATCCCGCAGGCGAACATCTCCCAGCATCTCTCGATCCTCCGGGACAAAGGTTTGGTCAAGGCTCGCAAGGACGGGCAGAGGGTGCACTACTCGCTTTCGTCTCCCAGGATCGTGGAGGCGATGGACCTGCTTCGCCAGGTGATGGTCGAGAGCTTCGGGGAGCTGGCGCAGGTCGTCCGCTAAGGCATTCGGCCAGTGGCTGGCGAGCTCCTCGCCTTCGGAACCGACTCACTGGCCCGTCGTCAGCTAGACCGGGTGGCGGCGGAAGTCGGCGTCGAGTTCACCCACCTCACGACCTGGGCGCAGGTTGAAGGCTTCGAGTCGGCCGCGGCCGTGGTGATCGACCTCGGCCAGGACGGTGCCCTCGAGTTCGTCACCGGTTTAAAGAGCAGATGGCCCCTAACACTCGTTGCCGGATATCTCGACCTTCCCGATCGGCAACGATGGATGCAGGCGATCGATGCTGGATGTGACCTCGTCACCAGTCGGGGAGTGCTCGCCCGTCAACTCTCCGCCAAGCTGAGCGAGTGGGCGGCCGATCCGGGAGGATTCCGGATTCGGCTGTTCTCGATTGGCGACATCGCCGGGCGGATCGGGGTGGTGGCTCGCCTCTCCGACACTCCGGCGGGGCCGCTGGCGGTGTACCACCTTTCGGGCAAGATTCTGGTGGCCGAGGACCGCTGCCCGCACGCTGGTGCCCGCCTATCGGAAGGTGAGGTGCTGGCAGAATCCGCCGTGATCACCTGTCCCCGGCACGGAAGCCGATTCGATCTCCGCAACGGGCAGCGGATTAGAGGCCCGGCCGATGACCCGATCAAGACGTTCCGGGTGGTGATCGAAGACACCGAGGTCTTCGTTCGCCTCGATCTCCCGGGGATCGCCGGAACTCCTTGACGCCAAGCACCGTGATGGGCATAATCAGCATTAGATTCAGATATTCGCATATATCTAGATAGGGCCGAATTGTGTACCCCTCGACTGGCAGGAGGATGTAGATGACGGTCGAACTAAAAACTGACAAGCTCCTCGACTGTACGGGTCTGCTGTGCCCGATCCCGGTCGTCAAGGCCTCGAAGGCCATCAAGGAGATCGAGGTCGGGCAGATCCTGGAGATGATTGCTACCGACCCCGGAGCCCCACCCGACATGGAGGCCTGGTGCCGACAAACCGGCCACCAGCTCCTCCAGCAGACTGCCGAGAACGGCCAATTTCGATTCTGGTTTCGCCGCACCAAGTGAGGAGCAAGGAATGACAACAGCCATGGACACGGCTCTGCAGCAGGTTCTCACCCCATCCGAGCCCGAAGCCCGTCCCAAGCGCCTGGCTCTGGTCTGTTCGAAGGGTGGACTCGATGAGGTCTACCCGATCCTGATTCTGGCTTCGACCGCCGGAGCCCTGGGTTGGGAGACCGGAGTCTTCTGCACTTTCTACGGACTCGACCTTGTCAACCCCAAGCGGCGCAAGAAGATGAAAGTGGCAGCCGTCGGCAATGCCGCCTCACCCCCGCCGATCTCGGGGGTCGAGATGCGGGTCCCCACCATCCTCGGAATCCTGCCCGGGATGAATTGGGTGGCGGGAAAGATGATGAAAGGCTGGATGAAGAAGTCCAACATGCCCGATGTCGAAGAGATGATGGAGACCTGCCTCGAATCCGGGGTTCAGTTCTACGCCTGCGCCACCACGATGGGTGTGATGGGGGTCTCCAAGGATGACGTTATGCCCGAGGCTTCTTGCCTGGGGGCAACCGCCTTCCTCGATTTCGCCGCGGGGGCTGACGTCTCGATGTTCATTTGAGGCGGATCTACATAGCGGAAGGAGAATGACCTGTCCGACGAAGCGCGCGTTGTATACGTCCAGACCCACGGGGTGGATGAGCCCTCCAAGGCTGCCACTCCGTTCTACCTGGCCACGGCTGGCGCCGCGATGGACATGGAAGTGTCGATCTATTTCACCATGCACGGCCCCACTCTCCTCCAGAAGAGCGCTCAGGATCTGACAGTGAAACAGGGTGGTGCTCCGCTGTCGGTCTTCATAAAACAGGCACAGGACATCGGAGTGAAGTTCCTGGTGTGCCAGCCGTCGCTCGATCTCAACGACTTGCAGATGGAGGATCTGATCGATGGGGTGAAGATGATCGGGGGAGCTGCATTCAACGAATTGGCGGCGGAGGCCGATGCGGTGATCAGCTTCTGATGGCGACTGCCACCCGCGCCCCCGCACTGTTCACGCAAGATTCGGGGGCAACCCTCTCCCCCGACCACTACACCGAGGTCCCCTACGAGGAAAAGCTTCGCCTTTGGGAGCAGGTCAAGGCCGACTCCCGTTTCCCCGACTACATGTACGGCTGCTACGAGTGCGGCATCTGTGTGGCCGCCTGCCCCTCCGCCCGCTTTTACGACTTCTCGCCGAGGAAGATCGCCCAAGCCGCCGGCCGCGAGGATGTCGAACTCATCTACGAGCAGATGAACGACGACGTCTGGAACTGTTCGCAATGTTTCTCCTGTGACCGCTGCCCCCGCCAGAACTCTCCGGGAGGTCTCATCACCATCCTCCGCGAGGTGGCCGTCGCCAACGGCTTGGCCTCATCCAAAAAGGCCCTGGAGGGCTACACCCGGATCGTCTACAAGATCATGACCACCGGTACCCAGGTGTCCCCCGACATGCTTCAGCCCGACGCCTTCCCCGACTGGGGCCCGGATGTGCGGACGGTGTCGGAGAACCTCGATACCTGGCGCCGGGCGATGCCTCCAGAGACCCACCACACCACGTCGGCGAGCTGGATCGTGAGCAAGAAGACTCTCACCGAGCTCTATCTGATCTGGCACTACAGCGGGGTGATGGACATGATCGCCCAGGTCGACGAGGGCCTGCACATGATCATTATGGACGTGATGGAAGAGTCCTTAGAAGAAGCCGGATACGAGATTTAAGGAGACTGCATTGGGCCTCATTCCCCTACAAGCCATTCGGCGCAAACCGGTCCCCGATCCAGCCGATGCTCCCACCGAGGATATCCGCGAGCTTCTGTTCGAGTTGGAGGACGCCGGCGAGTTGATCGTGCAAAGAGTGCCGGAGCCGTACATAGAGGTGATGACCAAGTACGGGCGGACGAAAAAGATCCCAGTCGAGCAGACCTGGCATCACAAGTCGTGCGGGCAATGTGGACACATCCCGGGATACTCGACGTCGATCTTCTGGCTCAACCGCAAGCTGGGACTCGACTACTTCGACCCCACCGACCAGACCTCCTGCACCGCCTGGAACTACTACGCCTCCGCCACCTCCAACGCGGCTGCCCAGGCCGGCGTGGCGGTGCGCAACTTCGCTGCCGCGTTAGAGACCGGTTACTTTCCGATGATCCACTGTGCCACCTCCTACGGCCATTACAAGGAGGTGCGACACGAGCTGGTCCACCATGCCGACCTCCGTGCCCAGGTACGCGACATCATGGGCAAGCTGGGAAAGCCTCTGGTGCTCCCCGAAGAGATCGTTCACTACTCGGAGTGGGTCCATGCCATGCGCGATCGCTTTGTGGAGAAGCAGGTCTACGACTTCTCCAACCTCACTGTCACCGTCCACCCCGCCTGCCATTACTACAAGCTGATCAAGGAAGATGCCATCTACGATCCCGACATCTACGGAGGGGAGCGCACCGCCACCGTCTCGGCCATGGTTATGGCGCTGGGGGCGACGGTGGCCGACTACTCCACCTTCTTCGACTGCTGTGGGTTCGGCTTTCGCCACATCCTGGTGGAGCGAGACTTCACCCGTTCCTTCGCCACCCAGCGAAAGATCGAGGTGATGAAGGAAGAGGCCAACCCCGACGTCACCATCACCCACGACACCGGTTGCGTCACCACCCTCGACAAGAGCCAGTTCTCCCCCGAAGCCCACAACCGCAAGGTGGGCATACCGGTTATGTCGGACGCCCAGTTCGCCGCCCTGGCGATGGGCGCCCATCCCTACCGGGTGTGCCAACTCCACTGGCACAGCACCGACAACCGGCCGCTTCTGGAGAAGATGGGGATCGACTGGAAGGCGGCCTGGGAGGAGTTCTCCGAAGACCTGGCACGGATCGAGCGGGGAGAGATCGAGTATTTGACCTGGGAGGAAGCCGGTGTCTAGCGGAGGAGTAGGGCACCGGGAACCCGCCCGATGTGACAGGGTGCTGGTGATCGGGGCAGGGCCAGGAGGGCTGGAGGCGGCCCGGTTGGCAGCGGCGCTGGGCAGTGAAGTGTTGGTTGTGGAGAAACAGTCGGTCCTGGGTGGCACCCCCATCGCCGAGAGCTACGCCGCCTTGACTCACGGGTTCCGCTCGGCGGAAGAGGCGATGGGAGAGATGATGGCGGCGGCCGTCGATCAGACTGGGGTCATCATCCAGGCCTCCACCGAGGTCACCGCGGTGTCCGGTTCGGCCGGGAACTTCTCGGTGACCCTTAGTTCGGGGGAGACAGTCGAGGCGGGGGCGATCATCATCGCCACCGGCTTCCAGCACTTCGACCCCGGCCGCGAGACCCAGCAATACGGCTACTACGAGTTCGCCGATGTCATCACCCTGGTTGATGCCGAGAAGATGCTCAAGGCCCACAACTTCGTCACCCCCTCCACCGGTGAGCCCCCGAAACGGGTCGCCTTCATCCAATGCGTCGGCTCCCGGGATCGCCAGATAGGAAACGAGTACTGCTCCAAAGTGTGCTGCGGGATCTCGTCCAAACAAGCGATCGAGATCCGTCAGCAAGTACCCGACGCCCGGGTTTTCGTGTTCTACATCGATATGCGCATGTACGGCTATTGGGAGAACGAGATCTATTGGCCCGCCCAGGAAGAGCACAAGGTCAACTTCGTAAAAGGAATCGTGACCGAGATCCTGGCAAAGGGGGGCCGGTTGGTGATCAGGGGCGAGGACACCACCATGGGCCGCCCGATGGAGGTCCCCATGGACGTCGTGGTGCTGGCCGTGGGCATGGAACCAAGCCAGGGCACCCGCCGCATGGCTGAGATCTTGGGGGTGGCAACGAACAAGTACGGGTTCATCGAGCGGGCACCCGAGAGCCTCGACACCGTGGCCACCTCGGTGCCGGGGATCTTCGTGTGTGGGGCGGCCACAGGCCCGGCCGATCTCGACGACACCATCTCTTCGGCCGGAGCCGCCGCCGCCAAGGCCGTGGCCCTAGTCCGCCGGGCGGAGGTGCCGGCCTGATCACTGAAACCTTCTACCGAGGCCAGGTGGTCGACACGCCGGCTGCGCGCGAGTTCACCGAGCAGGCCCTGGAGCGTGTGTCCCGTGAGGAGCTGGGCGACATAGCCAGCCTGCTGGAGAAGAAGGCGACCGCTTTTGGGGAGCTACTTTCGCCGGGCCGGATAGGGACGATTACCGAGGATGAGGCCACCTCGCTCCTGCGCTCGGTTTTTTCATGTCGGCGCCGAGCCAAGATCATCCTGTCCGATCTCACCCTTGATGGATTCCGGGAGCTGGTGGCCACGTTGCTCCACGGTGAAGGAGCGGTCGAAATGCGGCTCGAGGATTTCCATCTACGGATGGCTTTTATCGGAAAAGGAGTGCCGGAGAACACCGGCTACGACCTCGCCTCCGAGCTGCTCCATTTCGCCCAGCCCGACCTCCACTGGCTGTGGACCCGGTGGATCTGGGACCCGGACACCGAGACCGGCGCCCTGCCCCTGGTGCTCACGGAGGAGGTCGACCTGACCGGAGCGGGAATGGCCGAGACCTACCGGCGCGTCGGCTTTGCAATGTCGTTTATCGACCAGGTGGGCGAGGCGGCCGGATTCCGGGAGAAGGGTCACGGCCATTTCGACACAGACGTCTTCCTGGCCTGCGTTTACACCGTCTACCTGTACACGACGTTGCGGATGCGGATGACCCAGGAGTTCAACCAGGTGATGCCCCAGGCAGGGGAGTTGCTGCGACGGCTGCTCGGGGTGTATCGCTCGCCGCTTTTGGAGGTGGTGTGATGGCCCGCCCCGTCAACCCCAAAGTGGAGCCGGAACGGGTCCACGAGATCGAACACGTGGAGTTGCGGGGAATGGACATCTCCGGGCACTGGAACCGGATGTTCGACCCCCGGGTGATCACCGACTACGACATCGCCCAGCTCGACCGGGTCACCGACCTCCCTGGCGGGGAGTCAATGGGCTGGTGTTACCAATGTGCCCAATGCATAGCCGTCTGCCCGGTAGACCATGTCGGAAGCTATGGCCCGCGCAAGATCTATCGCGACATACAGCTCGGGATGGACTTCTTCACCTCGTCCGATCTCTGGCTGTGCACCACCTGCGGCAATTGCCTGCGGGTCTGCCCCAAAGAGGTCAACTTCCTCGACATAATTCCGGCGGTCCGCAAAGAAGCGGTGCTGGCCGGCAACGTCCCCAAAGAGCTGCAGGACGTCTTCGAGAAGACCGCGCGGTACGGCAACCCTCTCGGCCAGAATCCCAAGCGGCGCCATGCTTGGACCAAAGGTTTGGAGGTGGAGGTTCCACTCATCTCCGAGTTGGGCCGCAAGGTCGAGGTGCTGTGGTGGGTTAGCGATTATCCCTCATACCACCCTCGGGGCATCAACGCTTCCCGTTCATTGGCCAGGGTGTTCCACAAGTTGGGAATCGATTTCGCCATCCTTGGGGCCGACGAGCACCACGACGGCGATTCCATGCTGAGAGCGGGTGAGCCCGGGCTTTTCGAGATGCTGGCCGACCACAACATCGAGGTGCTCAACCGCTACGAGTTCGACCTGCTGGTGACCACCGATCCCCACGCCTACAACGCTTTTCTCCATGAGTACCCCCAGCGCGGCGGCACCTACAACGTCGCCCATTACAGCCGCTTCCTCGCCGACCGGATCGGCGAGCTCGGCCTCTCCGAGGACGTGCAGCGCAAGATCACCTTCCATGACCCCTGCTATCTGGGCCGTCACAATGGCGAGTACCAGGCACCGCGCGATCTCATCAGCGCCCTGCCCGGCGCCGAGTTGGTCGAGATGTGGCGGATCAAAGAGAACGGCTACTGCTGTGGCGGCGGAGGCGGTGGGATGTGGCTCGATGGCCACGCCGGCGGGCACCAGCGGATGCGACTCTCCGAGAAGCGGGTGTTGGAGGCGATCGAGACCGGGGCCGACACCCTATGCGTGGTGTGCCCCTACGAGGTCTCCCGGTTCGAGGACGCCGTGAAGTCCACCAACAACGACGGGAAGCTCGCGGTGAGAGACATCGCCGAGTTGCTGGCCGAGGCTCTCGGCCTTCCCACCGACTGAGCGCTGGCGACCGGAGGGGAGAGAGACAGATGAATATCGCTGTGCTGATGAGGGCCGTGCCCGATCCGGTGGAGGAGCTGGAGGTGTCCGCCGACGGGACCGACCTCGACCGCGACTTCCTCGGCTTCGTGCTCAACGAGTTCGACGAGCACGCCCTCGAGGAGGCCCTGCTGCTGAAGGAGGAGGCCGGCGGTTCGGTGACCGCCTTCGCCCTCGGCACCGCCGATGAGGTGACCCAGATCCTGCACACCGCTCTCGCCAAGGGTGCCGCCGCCGCCGTCAAGCTGGGCAACGGCCTCGAGCCGCTCGATGCCCATGCTCAGGCCGAGCTTTTCGCCGAAGCGGTCAAGGGGGGATCTTTCGACGCGGTGCTGTGTGGGGTACAGGCGTCCGACGAACTCGATGGGCAAGTGGCCATGCTCCTGGCGGCCAGGCTCGGGCTACCCCACGTTTCGGTGGTGGTGGGGGTGCGACTCGCCGACGGCGGCCTCACGGTGACCAAGGAATATTGGGCTGGGATTACCGCCGAGTTCGGGGTGGACCTGCCGGTCGTGCTCGGGGTGCAAGCGGCGCGCCAGCCTCCACGCTACGTGGCGGTAGCCAAGATTCGAGAGGCCCAGCAATCGGGGGCGCTGCAAGAGACAGACGTGACGGCCCCAATGTCGGCCTCCGGATTGAGAGTGACGGCCATGCGAATCCCGGAGACTGCCGAAGGAGCCGAGATGATTTCCGGTGATGAGATGGCCGCCGCGGATCGGATCGCCGAACTGATCAGGCAGGCGCGATGACGGTCTTGGTGTTGACAGAGCATTTGCAGGGTGCGTTCACCGATGCCACCTTTGAAGCGCTGGCGGTGGCCCGCCGTCTGGGTGGACCGGTGGAGGCCGTGTTGGCGGGCCCGGCGTCGATGGCTGGGCAGCTTGCCAGCGCCGACCGGGTGCTGCTGGTGGATGATCCAGCGTTGGAGTCGTTCAACCCCGAGGCGTACGCCCGGGTCTTTGCGGCGTTGGTAGCCGAGCGGCAACCGGCGGTGGTGTTGGTTCCATACACCTCGATGGGGATGGACATCGCCTCCGAGGTGTCGGTGCGTTGTGGCCTGCCCCTGGTCTCGTATTGCACGGACGTTCGGGTCGATGGGGGTCTCTTCGCCACCTGCCGGTTGTATGCGGGAAAGATCGAGGTGGATGTCGAGGTGGCGGGTGGTCGGGGGGTGTTCGCCATGTTGTCGGGTTCGGCCGCCGCCGCCGACGCCCGATCGGGCGGTGCGGGGGAGGTGGTCAAGGTTGATGCTCCCGATCTGTCTGATTTGCGGACCCGGTTCGAGCGGCTGATCGAACCGGCCGGTGGCGATGTCGACATCACCGCCGTTGAAATCCTCGTGGTGGTGGGGCGGGGGATCGAGTCCAAGGACAACATCGCCCAGGCCGAGGCCCTGGCGGCCGCCCTCGGCGGCGCGGTGGCCTGCTCGCGGCCCATCGTCGACCAGGGCTGGCTCCCCAAGACCCGCCAGGTGGGCAAGTCGGGGTTGACGGTCAAGCCCAAGGTGTACCTGGCCCTGGGGGTGAGCGGAGCCCCCGAGCACCTGGAGGGGATGCGCAAGGCCTCCACCATCATCGCCGTCAATAAGGACCCCAAGGCACCGATCTTCGGGGTTGCCCAATACGGCTGGGTAGGCGACCTGTTCGATCTCCTCCCCGAGCTGACTGACAGGGTGGGATGAGTGCGGTGACACCGTGATTGTCGGCGTTGTCCTGTTGGGGGAGAACGAGGCCGGGAGAGAGACCTTTCTCAACCTCGGATCGGGCTCGGTGGTCGCCTTCTACCTGTTGGCCCTCGTCGCTATTTCGGTGTTCCTATTCGGATTCTGGATCCGGCTGCGCAAGTACCGGCGAGGGAGGCGAATCGGCCGTTTGAGCTGGCGGCGGATCGAGCGGGCGGTCGTCGATCTCGCCTCCCAGCGCACGATTGGAAAGCGCGATCCGCTCGTTCGGGCCGCCCATTTCTTCGTGTTCTGGGGTTTCCTGGTCCTCCTCGCCGCCACCACCATCATCGCCATCGACGAGGACGTGATCGGGCTCTTCCTCGGTCGCCCCGATCTCCAGTTCTGGAGAGGGGCCTTCTACATCGGCTACTCCCTGGTGGTGGATGTCTTCTCGTTGGGATTCATCGCCGGGCTGCTGGTCCTGGCCTGGCGGCGACGCCAGCGCCCCTTCCGCCTGAACTATGCCCGAGTCGATCGAGAGCAGGACTCTTCCGATCGGCGCGGCTACACGCTCGACGACCGCGCCTTCCTCATCATCCTCCTTTTCCTGGGACTGAGCGGCCTGCTGCTGGAGGGATTCCGCATCGCCGCCACCGAGTTTCCCGATTTCGAACTGGCTTCGGTGGGGGGATGGCTGGTGGCTCTGCTCACCTCCGGGTTCGGACCCGAGGGAAATGAGACGGCGCGGATTGTGACATGGTGGATACACGCCTTTGCCGCTTTGGCGTTCATCGCCTCTATCCCCTACTCGAAGGCGATGCACATGGTGGTCGATGTCGCCAACCTGGCTCTCACCGACCCGGACTCGGCCCGACGTCTCCCGGCTGCCGACGGCCAGGCCGCGGCAGTGCAACTGAAAGCGTTCACGATTAAGGAGTTGCTCGATTTCGATTCTTGCACCAAATGCGGTCGCTGCCACGAGGTATGCCCCGCCCGCGCCTCGGGGGCACCCCTCTCGCCGCGTGACCTCATCCTCGACCTACGGGAATGGGCCGATGGCCTCTCCCGGATCAATCTGTGGTACGGCCCGGGCGCTCAACCCCGTCATCAGAATGCGGTCGGGCTGGCCGGCGGTGTGATCGCTGCCGAGACCCTGTGGGCCTGCACCACCTGCATGGCCTGTATGGAGGTCTGTCCGGTGGGGATCGAACACGTTCCCACCATCGTCGGGCTCCGCCGCCAGCTAGTCGACAAGGGAGATATGGAGCCAGGCCTGCAGAACGCCTTCCAGGCGCTGACCCGGGCCGGCAACAGCTTCGGACAGCCCGCCAAACAGCGAGCCCGTTGGACCAAGGGCGCCCAGGTTGAAGTCAAGGACGCCCGGGTCCAAACGGTGGAATGGCTGTGGTTCGTCGGCGACTACGCCTCCTACGACCCCCGGGCCCAGCAGGTCAGCCAGACCGTCGCTCGACTGCTCGAGCGGGCCGGGATCGACTTTGGAATACTCTTTGATGCCGAGCGCAACTCGGGAAACGACGTCCGCCGCGCAGGCGAGGAGGGGCTCTTCGACATGCTGCGCGATCAAAACCGGGAGGCGCTGGCCACCGCCTCGTATCGGCGAATCTTCACCACCGACCCGCACACCCTCAACGCCCTCTGCAACGAGTACGGAATACCGGAGGCAATGCACTACACGCAGCTGCTTGACGGCCTGGTCGCGTCGGGTGAGCTGGTGTTGGGCAGGCTGGACGGGAAGGCCACCTACCACGACCCCTGCTACCTGGGCCGTTACGCCGAAGAGTACGAGGCGCCCCGTACATTGATCAAAGCCACGGGTCTCGATCTGATCGAAATGGGACGGTGCCGAGAAAACAGCTTCTGCTGCGGCGCTGGCGGCGGACGCATTTGGATGGACGACTCGGGGCTGGCCGAGCGGCCCTCCGAGAACCGGATACGGGAAGCGGTGGCCCTGGGCGACGATGTCCGTTATTTCGTGGTCGCCTGCCCCAAGGACTTGGTGATGTATTCGGAGGCGGTGAGGAGCACCGGCCACGAGAGCAGGCTGGAGGTGGTCGACGTCGCCCAGCTACTCGAGCGGGCGCTAGAGATGAAGGCGGTCCCGGTTGGCTGAAAAGGCGATCCCGGTGTCGATCTCCCGGTCCCCACGATTCGAGAATGCTTTGGCCGAGAAGGCTGTGGCGGAGCCCTCCGGCAAGTTGGCCTCGTCCCTCGGCCAGGCCGCGTTTGCCCTGCTCTCCTACCTGATCGGGGTGATCGACCGCGAAGATCGACTCGAGTCGGGAACGGGGCTATTCCGCCAAGAGCTGTCCGATGATCCCGAGGCCCGGCGACGAGCGGTCGAGGACTCGGTCCTGCGAACGCTGCGGATGGCGGTGGACCCCGTCAACTTCCACATGCTCGAGATCCTCGCCCGGTCGAGCCATGCGACCACCTCCCTTCTGTCCGCCAACATTGGCCTTCCCCGGCTGGCCGTGGAAGAAAGAATCTCCGATCTGGTCTCGGCCGGGCTGGCGGCCAAAGTCTTTGCTTCCGGGCAGGTAGCCGCCACCGACATCGGGGGAGCGCTGGTGGGGCTGATCAGGGATGCGGTGGCCGCCGGCGCCGCCTTCTTCGAGGAGGAGCGATGACCTGTCCATTCTGCGGGTTCAACGGCCCCCGGCCCGAGCTCCACGCCCACCTCACCGACACCCATCCCGATAAGGTTGAGACAGTGACCAGCCTCAGCGAACGTCGCTACTACCAGCTGGCCTGCCCGTCGTGCGACGACTCCTGGAAGCAGGAGATCAAGCCTCGGCTCCGTGATCCCGGGTTCCTCGAGGAGTATGCCCGTGAGATCCGCGTCGTCGCCTTCGACCAGTTCCTCTACCACCTACAAGCCGCCCACAACAAGGACGAGGTCGATGCCTGAAGTCAGAGGTTGCGACATTCCCGATCACCTTCATTACTGGCCGGAGAAGCACGTGTGGGCCGCTCTCGCCGATGGCATCGTGACAGTCGGCATCACCGACATCGCCCAAAATCTTGCCCACAACGTCCTCTCTGCTCTTCCCAAGGACGTGGGTCGTCCCGCCAAGAAGGGAAAGAGCTTGGGCACGGTGGAGTCGAGTAAATGGGTCGGCCCTGTCACCTCTCCTCTCGACGGCGAGGTGGTAGAGGCGAACTCTCTCCTCACCTCCGATCCCGGGATCCTCAACCGCGATCCCTACGGGGAGGGGTGGTTCGTTCGTATCCGTCCCGACGACTGGTCCCGAGACTCCGCTGATTTGGTCACCGGGGAGGCGGGGGTGGCCGCCTATCAGGCGTTCCTCGAGGTGGAAGGGATCGTCTGTCAGTGAGCGTCTGGCGTGGCTGCGACATCCCCACCGACCGCACCTATGACGTGGAGGGGGACCTCTGGGTTCAGTACGAGGAGGACCTGGTCCGCCTCGGGCTGACCGATGTTGCCCAGACCCGAATGGGTCGGATGGTGACCATTCGTTTCAAGCAGCCCGGACGCCGGGTGCGGGCCGGGGGATCGGTTGCCACCGTCGAAAGCGCTAAGTGGGTGGGCCCGGTCCACTCTCCCTTCGCCGCCGAGGTGGTGGAAGCCAACGAGGCCGCCTTCACCAGAGACATTCTCATCGCCAATCGCGATCCCTATGAGGCAGGGTGGATCAGTTTGATCCGCCCCGACCCGCCGGGCGAACCCGACCGCCCGCTGCTACGGGGTGAGGAAGCGGTGGCGACGTACAAGGCGCGGATCGAATCCCTCGAGGTCAGCTGCTTTAGGTGCGAGGACTGATGGCGACGGTCATGCGAGTGATCGACTTCGGGGAGGTCTCCCCGCTCCGCTCTCAGACCCTCTGGCATGCCATCGCCTACGGGGTCTCCGCAGGGTCCCCGCCGACTCTCTCCTTCATGCGGCCATCTCATCCTTACGTCTCCATCGGGTTTCATCGACGGCTGGGAGAACTTGACCTCGAGTGGTGTAGAGCTACCGGGCTCCCGGTCTTCCGGCGGATGGTGGGAGGTGGGCCGGTCTACCTCGATGCCGGCCAGCACTTTTTCCAGATCTCGGTTCCCGAGGCCCTGACCAAGGGCACACGCACCCAGACGATCAGGTCTCTGTTGACGCCGGCGGTGGAGGCATTCAGATCGGTGGGGATCGACGCCCATCTCGACGAGCACTCCGAGATATCGGTAGGCCCGGCCAAGATCTGCGGGCATGCCGCCGGGCAGATTGGGTCGGCCGTCGTGGTGGTCGGCAACCTCATCACCAGTTTCGACCATCAGGCCGCCGCCCGCATCATCGCCACCCCCACCCCTACATTTGCGAAGGCGTACCTTCGGCTGATGAAGGAGTACGTGAGGGCCACTCCGGCCGATCCCGAGGCGTTCCGGGCGGCGGCGACGGAGTCCTATGCGAATGAGCTGGGTCTCGTGCCCGAACCAGGCGTAATGACCGAGCACGAACTGGTGCGCCTGGACGAGCTGGATATGCAGTTCCAGGAGATGGAATGGCTGGAGGGCTCGCCTGCTCCGGTACCCACCTCGGTAAAGGTGCGAGCGGGGGTCAGTCTGTCCTTTACCGCCACGGAGGAGATATGAGCGAACAGAAAATTCTCGGTTTCATCATTAGGACGGATCTCGCCTACGACCTCGCCCATCATCTGTGGGTGGACGCCGCTCGCCCGCACCAGGTGCGGGTGGGGATGGATCCGTTGGGGGTGGAGACCTCGGGAACCTTGGCTCAGCTGGTGCTCCATGCTCCCGGGGTCGATTACTTGCGGGGTCAGACTGTGGGGAGCCTGGAGGCGGAAAAGTATGTGGGACCCGTAGTTACCCCTCTCTCGGGCCGGGTTATCGCGGTCAACCCTCACGTGGCGGAGCACCCTGGGTTGGTTGCCAGGGATCCCTACGGCGAGGGCTGGCTGTTCGAGCTGGCCTCCACCCACCCGTCCGAGCTGGCCGAACTCGTGGCGGGGGAAGAACAGGTGACGACGGGGTTCGAGGAGCGGATTCGTAAATACCGGCTCGAGGGGGTGCTGGCCGAATGACTCTCGACGCTCCCACCCGCGGCTTCGAGATCCGACAGCACAACTTCGAAGCGGTGATGGAGTTCTACGCGCCGGGCCTTAAAAAATGGGAAAGCCAAGAGTGGCAACCTCGCAATAGCAAGCGTTTCCTCCCCATCTCGGTCACCGGCGGCGCCTGCGCCCTGCAATGCGACCACTGCCAGGCCAAAGTGCTCAAGGGGATGATCTCGGTCAAGGCCGGGGAGAACCTCTTCGAACTGGCCCGCCGGCTCCAGGCAGGGGGAACCGACGGCATTCTGGTCTCGGGCGGCTCCCAGAGAAACGGGGGAGTGCCTCTGCTCTTCCACCTCGACCACATTGGTCGGGTCCGCCAGGAGCTGGGGATGAAGGTGGTGGTCCACTCCGGGGTGGTGTCGCCGATCATCGCCGAGGGCCTGGCACGGGTGGGAGTCGACGGGGTGATGCTCGACATCATCGGTGCCGACGAGACCATCAGAGACGTCTATCACCTCGACCTCACCACCGCCGACTTCGAGCGATCGCTAGCGGTGCTCACCGAAAACCAACTGCGAATCATCCCTCACATCGTGCTGGGAATGCACTACGGGCGTTTCCTGGGCGAATACCGGGCGCTGGACATGATCGCCCGTTACCCGGTATCCACCCTGATCCTCGTTGTGCTGGTGCCGCTGGTGGGAACGCCGATGGAGCACATTCCCCCGCCGCCGGTGAACGAGGTAATGGAGTTCTTCGGCACCGCCCGCCAAGCAATGCCGACCACCAGGATCAACCTGGGCTGCGGGCGTCCCATGGGCGATATCAAGACCGAACTCGATTGGGCGGCGGTCGACCAAGGTCTCAACGGGATCGCCTACCCGGCGGAGGGAGCGATCGGCTATGCCCGCTCGCGGGGACTTGAGGCGCGTCTCTACGAGTACTGCTGCTCTCTCACCTGGGCAGGCGACGGCGATTCGGCTTACGAGCAGGTGACAATTGAATGATTAGGCGAATGAGGAGGCAACGATGACCCGCTGGCGATACCTGATCGAAGACGAGGTCGGCGCCGCCGCCGGGCTCGCCTTCGACGAGGCACTCATGGAGTCTCATTCCCGCACCGTTGCTGGCGCCACACCGGTGGTGCGTCTCTACACCTACCGTAGCCACGCCGCCCTCTGCGGGCGCTACCAAAACCTCAAGGCCGAGATCTCTCTCGACGGTTGCCGGCGCTCCGGCACCGCCTGCAACCGCCGTCCCACCGGGGGAGGAGCCATCGTCATGGGACAAGGTCAGCTCGGGGTGGCGGTGGTGACTAGAGCTCCCACCGAGAAGCGCCCCAAGGAGGTCCTGCTCCACTACTCGGAGGGGATTGTGGCCGGCCTGGCCAAGCTGGGGATCGAAGCGGTCTTCGGAGGAAAGAACGACCTGGTGGTGGAGGGTCGCAAGATCGCCGGGCTTGGTCTCTTCCTCGACTCGGAGGGCGCCCTGCTTTTCCACTCCAGCATCCTCGCCGATCTCGACATTCCCTTCATGTTGCAGGTGCTCGACATCCCCGCCGCCAAGCTGGGCGACAAGGCAGTGGCGGCCGTGGAGCAGCGGGTCACCACCGTTACTCGGGAGACCGGCCATCCGTGGACCGGCGCCAGCCTGCGGGAGGTGGTGGCGCTCGGGTTTTCCGAGGCCCTGGGCTGGGACCTGGCGGAGTCGGAGCCGACCCCGGGCGAAATGGCGCGGGCCGCCGAATTGGAAAAGGGCAAGTTCTCGAGCGACCAATGGCTCTTCCAGCGCAGTCCCCAACCCGACGCCACCGCCACCGCTCTGCTGAAGACCCCGGGCGGGCTGGTGCGTCTCTACCTGGCTCTCAAGGGTGACACCATCAAGAGCGCTCTGTTCACCGGCGACTTCAACGACATCCCCCCGGCGGTGACCCGCTTCGAGGGTGCCCTCAAATGGGCCCGGGCCGAATCGGCCGAGTTGGAGCGTATCGCCGCCGCTTGCTTTTCCGAGGGGACCGGTCTCGGGGTGGAGGCGGAGGTGCTGACGTCGGCGGTCCTCGAGGCTGCCGACAAAGCCGCCACGCGCGAGATCGCTGCTCCGCAGCGAAGCGGGTCCTGCTACTTCCCCGAGGAGAAGCAATGACCACCCTGCTCGAACCGCCCTCACGCCGGGGGTTGCCCGCTATCGAAGAGCCCACCGGCGATAGCCCGGACTGGGTGCGGATCTCGTACGCCTCAGCTCTTGCTCTCCGTTTCCGCTCCGGCCGTTTCGCCCGTGACTTCGAATTCGGTGGGATAAACCTGTTGCTCAACTACCGGACCGGGTGCCGGTCGGACTGCTCGTATTGCGGGCTAGCCCGAACCCGTCCGGGCGCCTATCAAGAGAAGTCCTTCATCCGGGTGGAGTGGCCGCTGGTGGAAACCGACCAGTTGATCGAGCGCATGGCCCGCTACCAGGACAAACTCACCCGACTATGTATCTCGATGGTCACTAACGGCCGTGCTTACCCCGATACCTGTGACATCACCCGCCGCATCCGGGCGAAGGTGAGCACTCCGCTCTCCATACTGGTGGCCCCGCCCACCCTCCACCGCAACCGGCTCGAGGAATTCAAGGACCTCGGCGTCGACATGATCGGAATCGGTCTCGACGCCGTCACCGAGGAGCTGTTCCGCAGCCATCGCACCGATGTGCCCTCCGGAGGCGGACTCTCCTGGGACAAGTACTGGGAGGTGGTCAACGACGCTCGTGACCTGTTCGGACCATGGAAAGTCAACTGCCACACCCTGGTGGGGTTGGGTGAGACCGACCACGACATGGTCGATCTGTTCATCCGCCTATGCGACCGTCAGATCTTCCCCTACCTCTTCTGCTTCAACCCCGAACCCGACTCGAGGCTCGGCGAGCAGGCGAAGTCCTCGATCACCCGGTGGCGACGTATCCAGCTGGCCAAGCACCTGATCGAGATAGAAGGCTTCCGCTGGGATCGGTTCGAGTTCGACGACACCGGGGCTCTGATCAACATCGAGGCGGGGCCTGACAATCGGGTGGTGGAGGCGATCGACTCCGGCCTTCCCTTCATGACCAACGGGTGTCCCGGACCCAAGGGCGAGCCTGGCTGCACCCGTCCCTACGGGTCCTACCGGCCGTCGGAGCCGATGCGCGACTACCCGTTTCTGCCCACGGCGGACGACCTGATCGAGATAAGGGGTCAGCTGGCGCTCAACGGGGGCGGGGTCTGACCGCCGATGGCGGCCCATGTCCCGCTTCTTCTCGCCGCGGCCATCACCAGCGCCATCGGGGTCCTCGGCGGCCTGGGAGGGGCAGTGCTGCTGGTGCCTGTCCTCGTGCTCCTGGGAATGCCGGTGGCCGACGCGGCGCCGCTCGGTCTTCTGACCGTCGCGGCTGGCTCGGTGGCTGCGGGTCCGCGTCATCTGGCCGCACGAATCGTCAACCATCGGCTGGGCGTCTCCACCGAGCTGGCGGCCACCACCGGTGCGGTGGTGGGGGCGCTGGCCTCAGAGCTTCTCCCCCAACGGCCCCTGGTCTGGATCTTGGCGGCAGGTGCCGCGGGAGCGGCCTTGGTGGGCGGTCATCGAACCTTAGTTCGTAACCCAGCCCGGCCGGAGCTTGGGCCCGAACACATCGGGGAACAGATCGGGACGCTGTCCGGTGCCTACCGCTCCTCCTATGGAGTGGCACCCTATCGAGTCCGTCGCGTTCCGCTCGGCCTCGCCTTCATGGGGTTGGCCGGGCTGGTGTCCGGGACCGCCGGAGTTGGCGGCGGCTTCATAAAGACTCCGGTCACCAGTGAGCTCATGAACGTGCCCACCAGGGTGGCCGCTGCCACTACGACCTTCACAATCGGCATCACCTCCTCTGCCGCATTGATCATCTTCGCCCTACAGGGGCGGATGGACTTTCGGTCTGGCTCAGCCGTCATCCTCGGAAGCCTGATCGGCGCCCGTTTGGGAGGCGGCCTTCAATCCCGGTTGCCGCCGACGACCATCCGCCGGGCCCTCAGCGTTGTGCTGTTACTCGTTGCCGTCATCCTCGTGACTACATCATGAGTGACGGCCAGCATCGGCCGACCAGCCATATCACGGGCAGGCGACAGGCAGCGGGCCTGCGGCTGGCCACTGCCCTGGCCGCCTTCGCTGCGGCCATTGGAGTCCTAGCCCCCGATCCGATCGGGGCGATTGCTGGGATCGTCGCAATGGCGGCGGTCATTGCCACCCCTCTTCTGCGAGTCGCGTGGCTGATCTTTCGCTGGTCACAGGAGGGTGACTACCGCTACGTCGCCATCGGTCTCGGTCTGCTGAGCGTCATCGCGGCCGGAGCGGCACTCACGGTGGCGAGCCGCTGACTTAAGTCGGGCCGCCCCGGTCCGGGCGCCGAGAGCACCACCTGATTCCTAGCTGGTCGCCGGTGGAAGAAGGCTAAAACTCGTCCGGACAGTGTTCGGATGGTTGGGGAGCCTGATGGGGAGCCAGTGGATTACCAAACCACTCCGATCGGAATTCGTAGTCGCCACTGGGTTTGACAGCCTGCAAGGCTAGAAACGCCTGGTGGTGGCAGGTTTTCGTGGCACCTCGGGACACTTCGGGCGACATTGGAGTACACATCGCTTCCTCCATGGCATGCAAGAGGTCAGGGGTTCAAATCCCCTCAGCTCCACTTCGCGACGGCCGACGTTTGCCAAGATTGCGTTCTGATCGCTGCGCTGCGAGGAGTCATCCGATCCTCGGATCGACATGGACCTTAGGCCCACGTCCGGCCGACGAACCTCGAACCCCTTCGAGCCGGCTCGCCACTTCATCGAGCCCGATTACTTCGGCGACCAAAGAGTCAGGAACGACGTCGCCAGTCGCGTAGCGTCGGATGGCTTCCGCGATCCCGGCCGATCCGCCCAGGAGTCCGACAGCTGTCACGTCGCCGAAAGCGATCTCGCGACTGTCAATCATGCTCGGCCGCCCCGCGAGACCGATAAAGACTGCGCGCCCTCCCGGCTCGACCCGACGTAAGCTTTGCGCAGGTACATCAGGATCGTTGGTCGCATCGATCACCGCGTCAAACGTCAAGTGTGGAGAGCTCTCCAGTTCTTCCACGAGCCAGACACGATGTACTCCGAGTGAAAGAGCCAGCTTGAGCTCCGACTCATGTCTGCCGACCACCTGAACCTCGGCACCGACCGTCAAGGCGAACTGCGCGGCCAGAAGGCCGATCGTACCCGGGCCAAAGACAAGCAGTCGATCGCCAGGTGCGAGGGATGCGGCCCTGATGCACCGGACTGCGTTTCCGCCGGGTTCGACCATTGCGGCGGCCGGGATTGAGACCGACCCGGGAATCTCGTACAGAGCTCCGACGGGAGCGACCATTCGCTCTGCCAGGGCGCCCGGCCATCCGTCGCGGATTCCAATCTCGTAGCGAGACACGCAAAGGTGCTTGCGACCGCGTTGACACCGCGGGCACGTCCCACATCCAATCATGGTGTCACATGTGACTCTCTTGCCAATCCAGTCGGGCTCTACGCCTTCACCTACCTCGGTGACCCGCCCGGCCCACTCATGACCTATCCGGAGGGGATAGGTAGCCACGCCCTGACTCAAGTAGGCCATCTCGCCGGTGAATAGCTCGACATCGGTGCCGCACAGGCCGACGCGCTCTATCTCGACGCCCACCAGACCAGGGGTCACGCTCGGAGGATCGACCTCATCGACGCTGGCATCGCGGGGACCGTGAAGGACGAAGGCGCGCAATCGCCGCTATGCCTTCCCGGCCAAATGGCTTCGATCGTCCCAGCGGGCTCCTTGGCCGAGTTGATCCTCCGCGTATGTGCGCGGCTCAGCGGCTAGGTGGACGGCAGTCACGACACACCGAGCCTAGGGACCATCGGATAGATCAGCCGTGACTGCTCAGCGGAGGTTTGGGCCCGATCACCCGTCATCAGCCCCGCTCCGGCATTATTTTTCGTTCGTAGGAAGCCACGCAATTTGCATCAAGATTCCGCGTGGTTGACGGCGGGCACGGGGGAAACGGATGGCAAGCACACAACAGATACGAGATGCATTTCCAGAGCCGGTCATCGGGCAGACCGCCCAAGGTCATCCGAAGTGCGATCACTCGATGGGGGTTCGGGTTTCGTTCCCCACGACGTTGAACTCTTCGGGCGAGATCACGCTGATGGTTCACCCTGCTCAACAGGAGGCTTGGATCGCGTTCGCGGCAGTGATGAGACGGGTTGGCTATCTCATTCGCGAGAGCGGGAGCGGCACGGCCAACTGTCGCAACATCGGGAATGCCGCGTTCGGGAAACCAAGTCTTCACGCCCACTTGTCTGCCATAGATCTCAACCCGTCCGAGAACACCGGTACGGCAACCGATCAACCTGCCGAACTGCAGTCGGCTTTGGGTGCGATCCGCACCAAGCGGGGCGATACGGTGTTTCGAAATCTTGCCGACGACCGGATGCACTGGCAGATCAACTGCACGAAGGCTTCCCTCGCCACCGGGATCGACCCGGCAACGGTCGGCGGTGTGGCTCTGCCGAGTAGTGACGTGAGGGCTCCGGCGAGTACCAAGCCTGCGAACACGAGTGAGAGCGAGGAAGCCATGGACAAAGAGACATGGATGAGAGTGCAAGAGGCTCTGCAGGCGTTGACGCCGCCCCTGTATGAGGGAAAGGAGATCGATGGCCGACCCGGGCAGGACACCAATACATCGGTCCGCGCCTTTGAGAAACGGATGAACCTGACTCAGAGGGGGGTCATGGGACCGTTCGGTGAACCGACCTCAGGGATGTGGCCGGCCACCCGTGAACTCCTTTTCATTATCGCTTTTAGAAACGCAATGTCTCCTTGAGGTGACCTGTGCGGATCATCACGTGGCACCTCCCTCGTCCTTCCGATAGAACCGGACCGGATTCCAGGGAAGGTCTATCTCCTCGAGGTCGAGGCGTTTCTTGATTCGTCGCAGGGCTTCGCGTTGCACTCTCCATCGCTCTGCCGGTTGTACTTTGGCGGTTACCCGAACAACGACTCCGGATTCGCCAATTCGGTCGACGCCCAGGACCTCGGGAACGCCGAGAAACACGTCACTCCATTCAGCGTCTTCCGCCATCGACGTCGCCTCCTCGCCCAATATCGCGATGACGCGGTCGACGTCCGCTTCGAAGCCGATGGTGACGTCGAGGACCACCTGGGCGAAGTCCCGGGTCATGTTGGTGGCGAGGCGGATCTCCCCGTTAGGTATGTAGTGGAGGTTGCCGCCGACATCACGAAGGACCGTGACTCGCAGGCGGATTTCTTCGACGTCTCCGCTCGTCCCGGCGAGGGTGACGCTGTCGCCGATCCGATACTGGTCTTCGAGAAGGAGGAAGAAGCCGGCCACCACATCTTGAATCAATTGTTGGGCACCGAATCCGATGGCGATGCCGACGGCTGAGCCCAGGGCGATGAACGGAGTCAACGGGAGATCCCACACCGACGAGGCGACCGTCAACAGTCCGGTCACGACCAGCACGATCACGAGCAGTCTCCGGACCACCGACCACAGAGTCGCCGCTCTGGCACCTGGCTCACCTTTGAGGGCCATGCGGCTGATAAAACGGTGCCCGGCCCGGGCGGCGACGAAGTAGATCAAGGCAAACACAGCCGCCACTACGAGCGACGCCACCGATTGACGCAGTAAGTCGGCGGTGGTCACGGGGCGGTCAGCCTTCGAATCCGAGCGAGCACGGCGGCAGGCTAGGCAGTCATTGCCCCTCGTCGCATCGTTGAGCCCCGACAGGGGTCATGTCGGGTGCCGGGACCTGGTATCAACAAGTGTGATGAACTCTCTGGAGGGGAAGGTCATCGCCGTTACCGGCGCTTCCTGCATTGCCGCGGCGGCAGCTCGCCGGTTTGCCGCCGAGGACAACCGACATCGATGATGGCGCCTCCGCCGGTCAAGCGGCCATCCCAGAACCAGGCCAAATGGGGACCGGGATGGGCCTCCCGGGAACGCACCCACGTCACATCGCCAACAGCTCCGTTCTGAACCGCCGCGATCGCCTTGAGAGTCTTGGGTGGTACCAGAGGTCTTCTAAATACCCGGCGAAGACTCCCGCCGTCTCAACATTGTCAAGAATCCGTTTCGCCTCATCTGCCGTTCGCTCCAGCGGTTTGGTGCATAGGACCGCCTTGCCGGCGGCGGCCGCCAGGGCGATTGCCTCTTCGTGCAGACGATTCGGCAGACCGACCACCACGACGTCGGTATCGGGATGGTGGATGGCCTCTTCCATCGAGGTCGTGGCGTGGACGATGTCCCATCGCTTGGTGAAGGCTCGTCCCTGTTCCTCACTGCGTGAATAGACCACCTCTACGCGATCCCGGCCGCGTTGACCATGCAGCGTCATGGCGTAGAAATCACCGATCAGCCCGGTTCCGAGCATCGTGATGCGATGAGACTGCATGAATTTTCCTCCCCCAATCACATCTTTTGGCGATGGTATAGACAACTTAACCCAGCAATGATGGGCGAACTGCTCGAAAACGCCACTCGCGCGAGGACCAGCCCCTTCGTGTTCTGTTGGATAGCGCCTAGGCTTTCCCTTGGCGGGCAATTCGCCCCTGGCTCTCTCAGTCCGACCGCCAGCACGCCGGCCATTCAGGCAGCGCGGTTGATAGGACCTATCGGAGGCCGCATGTTGGTTTTCACCGTCTCGACCGTCGACACCGATGGTTGCTGCGGCGTCGTTCACCTGTCTGGTGATCTGACCCGAACCCAGGTTGCTCTTCTCAAGCAGGAACTTTCGGCCAACTTCGTCCGGCCCGACCACTTGATCATCGACGTGTCGAAACTCGTCTTCGTCGATTGGAACGGACTACGCGGACTTCTCCATGCCGGAGTCCTGGCCGACGGCCGGGTGGCTCTTATCGCACCTCCGCCCGACGTATTGAAACTGCTCGAGGCAACAGGACTGGTTCGGTCGTTCCCTATCTTCTCAACCGTCGCCGAGGCCCACTCGTCGTTCCAAGCGGGCACACCAGCCGTCGCCTCCTAGCAAATCCCTGTTTTCAGTCGGGGATGGGTTCGATCATGATGCACTCGCCCGGGCACTCCTCGGCTGATTCGAGCGCATCCTCGATCAAATGGTCGGGGATCCGGGCCAAGCCGCGGGCCCCTTCGGGACCGTGGCCCGAGCCTTCCTTGCCGTCAAACAGGACGGTTTCGCCGAAGTGTTTGGCTTCTTCCTTGACAACCCACAGGCCATCGCCGCGCTCGGTGAAGACATCCGGGGTGATCTCCTCGCAGATGCCGTCGCCGGTACAGAGATCCTGATCGATCCAAACCCGTAGTTTTGTGGCTGTTGCCATGGTGTAGGTATAACCGACAGCGCCTGCTGTGCAAACTCCTGGAAGACCCATTTTCGACCCTGACCGGGCGCATCTGGTCGCTTAACACCTGTGGCCGACAGTTTGCTACGGTGAGTTCCCGGGTACCTCATCATCTCTCGATTAAGGAGGTTGCCTGGTGCGCGGAAATCCGTCCGTATCGCTTGTCAGCACTTATCCGCCCACACGGTGCGGCCTCGCAACGTTCAACCGATCGCTGGTTCAGGCCATGAGTCGCAATCGCGGCACCTCCAGAGGCCTGCACGTCGTTGCGGTTTCGCCACAGGCAGGGACGGAACTTCCGCCGGAAGTGATTGCGGTCGTCGATCCTGGCCGAACCTCGGTTCCGGCGGCCGCCTCCGACTTCGTGATCCTTCAGCACGAATTCGGCATCTACGGGAGCGATGACGGAGTCGCCGTTCTCGACATCCTCGACCAGTTGGCGGCACCCTCGTTTGTTGTTCTTCACACCGTGCTTTCGGACCCTTCCCGGCGGCAACGGGAGATCGTTGAAGTAATGGCCCTCCAGGCACGGAGTTTCGTGGTCATGAGCGAAGCGGCGCGGGCTCGACTCGAGGTCAACTACGACCTTCATGGTTGCCCTGTCGCAACGATTCCCCATGGTTCCTGGTTGACCGATCGTTATCGCTCGGTGCCCAGAGGTCGGCCGATCGTTTTGACCTGGGGACTGCTGGGACCTGGCAAGGGTCTTGAACAAGGCATCCGGGCTCTGACCAGACTGCGCCATCTCGACAACAAGCCGCTCTATGTGATCGCGGGCCAGACCCACCCCAACGTCATTCGGGGGCAGGGGGAGCGTTACCGACACCAACTCGCCGATCTGGCGGTCGACCTCGGCGTCGACAGCATGGTCCGATTCATCAACCGCTATCTGACTAGCGCCGATCTGGCCTCGTTGCGAGGGCTGGCTGACGTTTGCCTGCTTCCTTACGAGAGCCATGAACAGGTCACCTCCGGGGCTCTGGTAGAGGCGATCGGTGCCCGCGTTCCGGTCGTGGCCACCAAGTTCCCCCACGCTGTCGAACTGCTCGGTTCCGGCGCCGGCCGGTTGGTCGGCCATGACGATCCGGCCGGGATCGCCGAGGCGATCGAGCTCTATCTGACCGATCCGGGAGCGGTCGCCACCGCCAACGCCGCCATCGACCGTGTCCGTCCCTCCCTTTCGTGGCTCACGGTCGCCCAGCATTACGAGTCGTTGATGGTGGGGGTGAGGGCTACGGCCGGGGCGGCGTGAACACGCCGTTCCTCAAGCTCGACCATTTAGAGACTCTCAGCGACGAGGTCGGCTTGATGGAGCACGCCCGCCTCGCGACCCCGCGGCGTGAGTGTGGCTACACCACCGACGACAACGGAAGGATGCTGGCGGTCCTAGCCCGGACCGATCTGCGTGGCCTCGGCGCCGAAGGTGATGAAGAGTCGGGGCTCCGCCTATGCCGGCTGGGACTCTCCTATCTCCAGCGAGCCTCGCTCCCAAGGGAGCACGGCTTTCGCAATCGCTTGTCATACGAGCGTCGTTGGCTCGACAACCGGGGCTCGGACGACAGCTACGGCAGGGCCCTCTGGGGACTAGGGACTCTGGCCGCCCGTTCCTTCGACGCCGGCCTAAAGGAAGCGGCCCACAAACTTTTCTGGTCGAACTATCGATTGCAAAGTCCCCACTCGCGGTCGATCGTCTACGCCCTCCTCGGGGCGGTTGAGATGGCCGAGCTCGACAAGTCGGTCGACCTTGAGAACCAGATCAGAAAGTGGGCCGACCAACTCCGGGGGCCCTCACGGGTCAACTCGCGAGGGCGCTGGATGTGGCCCGACCCGAGGTTGACATACGACAACGCCCGTTATCCCGAAGCCCTGATGGCAGCCGGTATCGCTCTCTCCGACCAGCGCCTGATCAAGGACGGACTCGCACTCCTCGTCTGGCTGGTCGACATCGAGTCGGCCCCGGAGGGGCACTTCAGCTGGACACCGGTCGGAGGTAGAAGCGTGGCCAACCTCGGTCCCGGTTTCGACCAGCAGCCGTTGGAAGGCTGGGCGATGATCGATGCCGCATCGGTTGCGGCCTTGCTCGACGGACCTCATTGGTTAGGCGTCGCCGAACTAGCCAGATCCTGGTTCCTCGGGAGGAACGACACGGGTCAACTGATGGTCGACACCGAAACCGGAGCCGGATTCGACGGTCTCACGGAGAACGGACCGAACCGAAATCGGGGGGCAGAATCCACCCTGGCAGCGGTTGCTGCCATGTCCCGCGCCGACGCCGGGGCCCAGCGGGTCTGACGCCGGGTTCCGGCGAAGCCATCACCGAGGAGCTGATGTTTCCTTTGGGTTGATGGCTGAGAGGCCGAAAAGAAATAATCGACGGCCGATGTTTGCCACCATGGGACCCGATCGACCAGTTTCTAGGCCAGGAGCCCCGTGAATGTTGAACTTGAAGCGCTCTGCCGTTTCGATTGGTCCCAACTCCCGGCGGGTGGTGGCACGCCCTTTCATCCCGGGGTTTGTCGGGACGCTTGATGCTCTTGGCGGGTCCAGGGTCGACCAGATTGTCGAACGGGTCCTCGCGCTGCCATCGCACGAGGTGGCCGAACGTTTGGCTCAGGCCCGGGAGCTCTTCGGTCATCGGCATCGCGATCTCGAAGCGCGCTGGGAGGATCACTTTGTCGAAGCCTCTCCCCACAGCCCGCGTATGAACTCAGTCCAAGGAGACACTCGAGCTCTGATCGGCGCCTATTTCACTCAGGAGTACGCGTTCGAAGCGGCCGCGTTGTGCAACCCGTCGATCGTACCCGACCCGGCCTGGTCCGGCGAAGGTGCTCTCAGTTTCATAATGAGCGCTCGGGCCATTGGTGAGGGTCACATCTCATCGATAGAGTTCAGAACCGGAACCGTCACTGAGGAAGGCGAGGTCACGCTCGAGGACGTTGGGCCTCGGGTCGAAACCGGGCGTCGGACTTCGGTCGTCTATCAGAAGCTGTCTTTCCTGGCCAAGCTCGAAGAACTTGGGGCCGATCCCGACATCGCCGACGAGATCTGCGGGAGACTGCCGGAGCGATTCATCTTCGATGACCTGGCTGTCGTGCTGCCCAAACTTGATGCCCCGGCGAGCTACCCGGCCTCCGCTTTCGAAACCATACGTCTGATCCACTGGCTGGCCTCGTCCAACTACCGCCTTGAGTTCGTCAATGGCCCGCTGTCGGAGCGCCTGATTTTTCCTGCCGGCCCGTCCGACAGCCACGGCATGGAAGACGCCCGCTTCGTGCGCTTCGTCGACGACGACGGTTCCACTACTTACTACGCCACCTATACCGCGTACGACGGATTCCAGATCCTTCCCCAGCTCATCGAGACGAGTGACTTTCTGTCGTTCGACATAACAACCATGTCTGGTGAAAGCGCCCGTAACAAGGGCCTCGCTCTATTCCCGGTGAAGATCGATGGGCGCTATGCAGCACTGTCCCGCCACGATCGTGAGAGGCTGTACCTCTCGTATGCGGACGACATCAGGAGTTGGGACTCGTCCGAACTGATTTACGAACCCAAGGCCGGGTGGGAGGTGGTGCAGGTCGGGAACTGTGGCAGTCCCATTGAGACCGATGACGGCTGGTTGGTGATCACGCACGGGGTAGGACCGATGCGCCGCTACTGCCTCGGCGCGGTCCTTCTCGATCGCAAAGACCCGAGCCAGGTTCTAGGCAGGCTCGCGCGACCGTTTCTCGAACCGGGGGAAGCAGAGAGGGACGGTTACGTCCCCAACGTGGTCTATTCCTGCGGTGGCCTCGTGCATGGCGGCAACCTGGTGCTTCCCTATGGCGTCGCCGATCACAGCATCGGCATCGCGATCGTCCCTCTCGAAGGACTGATCGGGGAGATGGTCTAAGAGCGTTATACGTTTTACGTTTTACGTAGTACGTCCCGGTTGTTTGATCGGCACCTGGGCGGGGTATCCACCTTCTAACTCAGGAGGTTCTTTTGCCACAGAAAGCGTGGAGCAAGAAGCGGGAACGACAATACGACCACATCAAAGACAGCCTGATCGAGCGCGGGCGCAGCGAGAACAAGGCTGAGGAAATCGCTGCCCGCACGGTCAACAAGACAAGAGCTCAAGAGGGCGAAGCGAAAGAATCTTCGAAGCTCTCGCGGGAAGACATTTCAAGCAGCCGCCGCGGCGGCCTCAGATCGCATGGCGGCCCAAGGGGGCGTACCCGCGATCAGCTCTATGAAGAAGCCAAGCGCATGAAGATCCAGGGCAGATCGTCGATGACCAAAGAAGAGCTTCGAAGAGCTGTCGACGCCAGGAAGTAGCTCGGAACGTAGAACGTAGAACGTAAAACGTAGAACGCTTGCCCTGGTAGCTTCGGAGGGTGAGCTATCAGGCTGTGAACAAGGTCCGGTTTGTCACTGCCACCACGTTGTTCGATGGCCATGACGCTGCCATAAACATCTTCCGCCGGATGTTGCAGGCCTCAGGTGTCGAGGTGATCCACCTGGGCCATAACCGTTCCGGTTTGGAAATCGTCGAGACGGCGATTGAGGAGGACGTTCAGGCAATCGCAGTGACCTCATATCAGGGCGGGCACATGGAGTTCTTCCGCTATCTGCGCGACCTTCTGGTCGAGCGGGGTTGCGAGCACATCCGTGTCTTCGGAGGTGGGGGTGGGACGATCCTGCCGAGCGAGGGCGCAGAGTTGATGAAGTACGGCCTCACCCGGATCTATTCGCCTGATGACGGCCGGGTAATGGGTTTGCAGGGCATGGTCGAGGACATGTTGACCTCGGCCGACTATCCGGTTGGGAACCTCGATGACTTTCCGCCAGGCGAGTTCACGGCCGATGACCATCGGACGCTGGGCCGATTGATCTCGGCGGCGGAGAATTGGCGGGACAAGTACGAGGAACTGTTCGAGTCGTACGCGGTACGAGCCTCGGAGACCCCGGTCCCGGTGATCGGAGTCACGGGGACGGGCGGTTCCGGTAAGTCGTCGCTGGTGGACGAAGTGGTCCGTCGTTTCCTGTTGCAACTGCCGGAGCATCGGATCGCGGTGATCTCGGTCGATCCTTCCAAGAGGCGGACCGGGGGCGCTTTGTTGGGTGATCGGATCAGGATGAATTCGATACCAAATGAGCGCGTATACATGCGTTCGATGGCGACCCGCCAGCCGAACCTGGCGTTGTCGCCTGCGGTGTCGGATGCGGTCAACGTGGTGAAGGTGGCCGGCTTCGATTTGATCCTTCTCGAGACCTCGGGGATCGGGCAGGCCGACACGGAGATCGTCGACTATGCCGACCTGTCGGTCTATGTGATGACGCCTGAGTATGGAGCCGCTTCGCAGTTGGAGAAGATCGACATGCTCGAGTACGCCGACTTGATCGCGATCAACAAGGCTGACAAAGAGGGCGCCGACGACGCCCTCCGGGAGGTACGGAAGCAGTACCGGCGGAATCGGACCGTCTTCGACGGGGAGGATGATGCCCTTCCGGTCTACCAGACCATTGCTTCTGACTTCAACGATCCCGGCACCAACCGGTTCTATCAGGCGCTGGTCGCCCGGATCACCGAGAAGTTCGGCGCCAAACCTGGTCTGGACTCCGACAATCGAATGTTGGACCTGCCCACATCCGACGGGGCCAAGCAGCACGTTGTGCCTCCGGAGCGGAGCCGTTACCTGGCTGAGATCGTCGAGGAAGTCCGCCAATACGACCGGTGGGCCGATGAGCAGTCCCGGATCGCCGAGGAGGTTTACCGGTTGGAGGCGGCGGCCGATCAGCCTGAGATCGCCGAACGTCGCCAGGGAAAGTCGGAGGAACTCGATCCGGTCAATTTGAAAGCTCTCGTGACGTGGGATCAGCGGATGGACCGTTACCGGCGAGACGAGTTCGTGTTCTCGGTGCGCGGCCGTGAGATCACGGTGCCGATTGAGTATGAGTCGCTTTCTCATCTGAAGTTGCCCAAGGTGGCGGTGCCGACAGCGAGGGGTTGGGGTGACCGGTTGGCCTGGTCGCTGCAGGAGAACCTGCCCGGCGAGTTCCCGTTTACGGCTGGCATCTATCCCTTCAAGCGGACTGAGGAGGACCCGACCAGGATGTTCGCTGGGGAGGGTCCGCCCGAGCAGACCAACCGCCGCTTTCACTATCTGGCGGCCGGTTCCAAAGCCAAGCGCCTCTCGACCGCTTTCGATTCGGTGACGCTGTATGGCGAAGATCCCCATGAGCGGCCCGACGTGTACGGCAAGGTGGGTAACTCTGGTGTGTCGGTGGCGACGCTTGACGATGCTAAGAAGCTGTACTCGGGTTTCGATCTCAACGATCCTGCCACGTCGGTGTCGATGACGATCAACGGCCCGGCTCCCACCATTTTGGCGTTCTTTCTCAACGCGGCGATAGACCAGGCTTGTGAGAAGCACATCATCGCCAACGGCCTCGAAGCGGAGGTCAGTGCCCGCCTCGACGACATCTTCGGGAACCGGCCTAGACCCCGCTATGAAGGTGGGCTGCCCGACGGCCACGACGGCCTCGGGCTGATGTTGCTTGGGGTCACCGGCGACCAGGTGCTCGATCCGGACACTTATCAGCAGCTTCGGTCCGAGACCCTGCGCCGGGTGCGGGGGACAGTTCAGGCTGACATTCTCAAGGAGGATCAGGCCCAGAACACCTGCATCTTCTCGACGGAGTTCTCGCTGCGGATGATGGGCGATCTCCAGCAGTTCTTCGTCGACAACGAGGTCGACAACTTCTATTCGGTGTCGATTTCGGGCTATCACATGGCCGAGGCCGGTGCCAACCCAATCAGCCAGCTCGCTTTCACTCTCGCCAACGGATTCACCTATGTCGAGTACTACCTGGCCCGGGGGATGGCGATCGACGAATTCGCTCCCAACTTCTCGTTCTTTTTCAGCAATGGGATCGACCCGGAGTACGCCGTGATCGGCCGGGTGGCCCGGCGGATCTGGGCCAAGGCGATGAAGTATCGCTATGGCGGGAACGAGCGAAGCCAGAAGCTCAAGTACCACATCCAGACTTCGGGACGTTCCCTCCACGCTCAGGAGATCTCGTTCAACGACATCCGCACCACACTGCAGGCGCTGTACGCGATCTACGACAACACCAACAGCCTCCATACCAACGCCTACGACGAGGCCATCACCACGCCCAGTGAGGACTCGGTGCGGAGAGCAGTGGCCATACAGTTGATCATCAACCGCGAACTGGGCCTCGCCAAGAACGAAAACCCCCTCCAGGGCTCCTTCGTAATCGAATACCTCACCGACCTGGTGGAAGCAGCGGTTCTCGACGAGTTCGAGCGGATCTCTTCCCGGGGAGGGGTGCTCGGGGCGATGGAACGGCAATACCAGCGGACCCGGATCCAGGAGGAGTCCTTGTACTACGAACGCCGCAAGGAATCGGGCGAGTACCCGATCGTCGGCGTCAACACCTACCTGTCGACCGAGGGATCACCCATCGAGACCGCCAAGAAACTGGTCAGATCCACCGAAGACGACAAGCAGCGCCGCCTGGCCGAACTCGCTAAGTACAAAACCCACAACTCAGAGATGAACCCACTGGCGTTGCACGCCCTTCAGCAATCGGCGGTCGACAACGGCAACATCTTCGTGACTCTCATGGAGACCGCCAAGGTCGCCACCCTCGGCCAGATCACGACAGCCCTCTACGACGTCGGCGGCAAATACCGCCGCAACATGTAGCCAGCGAACCCGAAACCTAAAAGATTATAAGCCGCGCTTTTCGCGGCTTATAACCTTAGGGGGCTAGCGGATAGGTGGTGATGTCGGGTCCCATCGGTCTCGCCAGTTGATCAGTTTGATGGTGATGATGATGGTGGTGGCGAGGCAGAGTTGGGCGTGGCGGTGGTAACTGTGCCGGTTGGTGTTGCGGCG
>DATLEZ010000032.1:0-6091 GCA_035525055.1 Acidimicrobiia bacterium
CGCCCAGGCCTTGTGGGGGGTGTCGGTGACTGTGGGCGAAGCCGAAGTGGTTTCGATCGTGGGGTCGAATGGAGCCGGAAAGTCCACGTTCGTGAACGCAGTCATGGGCATCAACCGGGTGAGCCGGGGCACCATCGTCCTGGACGGTATCGACCTGGCGGGCCTTCCCCGCCATCGCATCTGCCGGCACGGGGTTGCCATCGTGCCTGAAGGACGCAGGCTCTTTCCCGGCCTGTCGGTGAGGGACAACCTCTATCTCGGAGCCTTCAACAAGAAGGCCCGTGAAGACCACGCCGAGTCCCTCGCCTGGGTGCACCGGCTCTTCCCGCGTCTCGCCGAAAGGAAGGACCAGTTGGCCGGGAGTCTGAGCGGCGGCGAACAGCAGATGGTCGCCATCGGCCGTGCCCTGATGGCTCGACCGCGCCTCCTTCTGATGGACGAGCCCTCTCTCGGCCTTGCCCCTGTGATTGTCGACGAGGTGTTCCGGGTTATAGAGACGATCCGTTCCGAGGGTGTGAGCGTCGTGCTGGTCGAACAGAATGTGAGGCGTGCCTTCAACATTTCCTCGCGGGCCTACCTTCTGGCCGAGGGCCGCATTGTGATGGAGGGCCCCAGCTCTGAGCTGGCTGACGATCCGGAGATCCGTCGGGCAGTCCTGGGTGTGTGACAGAGCACTCGGGCTCTACTTCCCGAATTTCGCAGACTTGCACAACTCTCGCCTTGACAACTCGACGTGGGCACCTTACCTTACGTTGTACGAAAGGTCGAGAGAATCAACGGGGAGGCCTTCACTGGTGGAAAAGAGCGAGCGTCCGGCACGAGTTCCGCCGCGGTGGTTCGTCCGCCTGGCGTGGTTTACCCACCGCGGGCTGTACCGCCTGACCGGTGGCAGGGTCGGGTTGTGGCGCCCGAAGGCCAACAAGTGGGGCACCATGCATCTCACCACGACCGGGCGGCGCACCGGACAAGCGCGGAGTGTGATTCTTGGCTATTTCGAGGACGGCCCGAATCTGGTAACTATGGCCATGAACGGCTGGGCGGATGGAGAGCCAGCGTGGTGGCTCAACCTCCAGGCGCACCCGGATGCCAGCGTCGATGTCGGTGACGGCCGACGCTCGGTCCAGGGTCGCGCCGCGGTGGGTGACGAGCGATCACGGCTGTGGGCACGGTGGCGCGAGATCGACTTGAAGCTGGACGCCTATGCCGCCCTCCGGTCGTCCGAGACCGCAATAGTCGTCCTCGAGCAACGGCCTGACTCTCCCGGCTAGCAACTGTCGGGAGCGGTGCGCTGATGGGCCTGGGACTCTTCCGCGATGGCGTGGTCAGCGACGATCCCGTCGGAGCCGGGAACTCTCCGCAGGGACAGGAGTTCTCGCGATAGTCCGTGCATGCCTGGGCAAACGCGATCGAATCGTCGGGTACAGCCAGCATGGACGAAATCGCTGCGGCTACCGAGGCGTCGCTGGCGCAGTTCGCTCCCGATCTGGACACCCAGAGCACCAAGCACTTAGCTAATAGCGAGAGGGCGCTCCCGCCGGATCGTGGGTAGTGGGTCAGGTTGGGCTTGGTCTGGTGCGGGCAGAAGCAGCCAAGAATCATCGAGGAATGGGTTTCGCCCGTCATCGGTCCCTTCGTAATTTGGCGGATGACTCCCGGCGAATTCGTAATTCGGTCTGGGAGTCCCGGAAACCGGGAACGTGGCGCCAGGTTTCGTCCGTTCCGGGACTGGAGCGCCAAATTTGTGGATCAGGCCGGCTGACTCCTGTTCCCTTCGCCGAAGGATCGGACAACCTCAAGCCTTGGAGGGTTCAACGCCGGCCCTTAGGCCAAACTGATCCACTACCGGATCGTGCCGCTTTGGCTCACCGACGTACGCTGTCCGCCATGTCCAGTAACAACTACCCGGGGCTGCCTGGCGGATCGGGATGAAGGCAGTCGTCTACGACCGGTACGGCCCGCCCGACGTCCTGCGGATCGAGGATGTCCCGATGCCGTCGCCGGGGGCGAAGCAGGTGCTCGTCAAGGTCGCGGCGACGTCGGTCAACCTCTCCGATTGGGAGGGTTTGCGCGGGTCTCCGATGTACGCACGGATTGGGGGGCTGCGCGCCCCGCGGCACCGGACGCTTGGCTCTGACATCGCCGGGCGCGTCGAAGCCATCGGGTCAGAGGTCACCCGTTTTCGTCCTGGCGATGAGGTGTACGGCGACAACCTCGGCCTGATGGGTGGCTTTGCCGAGTACGCGGTCGCTCCCGAGTCGGCGCTGGCTCACAAGCCGGGGGCATTGACGTTCGCACAAGCCTCGACGCTGCCCCAAGCCGGGGCAATCGCCCTCCAGGGAACCGCTCGTGTCGGACCCGGGCAGCGGATGCTCATAAACGGTGCTGGCGGCGGTACGGGGTCGTTCGCGATTCAGCTCGCCAAGCGTGCCGGGGCTCACGTGATCGGCGTCGACAACGCCGGCAAGCTCGAACACATGCAGTCGCTCGGGGCCGACGAAGTGATCGACTACCGGAGACAGGACTTCACCCGGATCGAACCGTCCGACCTCCTGCTCGATTTGGTTGCCCATCGTTCGGTGTTCGCCTATCGACGGGCTTTGGCGCCCGGCGGCCGATACATGTGCGTCGGCGGGTCTGTGCGAGCGTTGCTGCGGGTCGTGACAATCGGAGCCATCGTCGGCTGGCTCACGGGTCGAAGGCTCGGTCTGCTCATCGTGAAGCAAGGCCCGACTCACTTCGAGTCCTTCGCCGAGCGGTGCCTGTCAGGCGACGTCGATATCCACGTCGACCGCACCTTCGGCCTTGATGAGGTGCCCCAGGCGCTGGCACACGTCGGTGAGGGTCGCGCCCTTGGCAAGGTGGTGATCGAGGTCACATGATGGCCGACCCGGCTCGCGTAGAGGCTGCGACGCGCTCATTAGCGAGTGATGTCGGACTCAGCCCGGTCGGCCAGGGTTTGTCGCCGGCCGCAATGATGCCGTAGCCTCGCGACAGTGATCACAAAGCCCTTGGAGCAACGCAGCGAACGGGAACTCGCCATCATCCGAGCCACCTATCGCATGATGGCTGAACTCGGATCGCATCGGCTAACCCTCCTTGACATCGCTAGGGAAGCGGGGGGTCTCAAAGGCCTTGTTGCTCTACCACTTCGGGACCAAGGACGCTTTCCTTCACACCGCTATGCAGTGGGCCTTGGAAAGGACGGCCGAGCGGATTCAACGACGGTTAGAACCGAACCTACGCAGGGCTCAGGCGGTAGCGGCCCTCATGGATGCCGTGTTCGTCGATGCCAAAGCGAACAGGGACTTCTACCTCTTCTACCTTGACCTGGTCGAGCATGCTGCCCGCGTCCCGCGGTTTGGCGAGCTCTCGCCGATGCTCACCGAGATCATCAACGGGCTGTATGCAGAGGTTATCGAGGCTGGAGTTCGGGACGGTTCTTTCAAGGTCGCCAACGCACATCTCGCCGCGCCCTCTCGCCGCGTTCCGGTTTCCTTCAAACGTCCCGCGACCCAGCACATGGCGGCATGGAGATCGGAGAACGTCCAGAATTGATTGTCGGCGGTAATGAGAGCGGTCGACTCGGCCCGACCGGCCGCCAGGTTGGCGTCGAGCATCGTGCTGACACTTTCCGTGGTCTGCACCGCTTCTCCTCCGCCGGGTCACTCGATGCACCGAACCGCTTGGGAACGCTCCTGACCGGCGGGTGAGTCTACGTGGCGAGAGTCGTCGCTGCCCGCCCAGCGCCCTCCCCTCGACCCGGTGACGGCCGGGGTTAGGTCGTCGCTCCGCGCCATCGCCCGCCATAGCCTTCTCGGGCGTCACTGGAGTAAGGCGTTGGGGCGATTCGCACCTGGATTTCGGTCTGACGGTGACGCTCAACGGTGGTCTTCCTGGTTCCACCGCCTTCTTCGCCCCATACCAGGGTGAGTTCGTCACCTATCTGAACGTCGGGATCGACCGTTCCCAGCGATAGGAACGCCCGCTCGTTGAAGGTGTAGCCGCTGAACATGGAGAAACCGACCGGCGTGCCCTCGCGCAGTACGACGTCATATGAGGCCGAGGTGTAGTTGGAGAGGGGCAGGTCGATGTGCTTGAGGTTCTCGCCATCCGGTTCAAAGAGCGATCGCCACACGCGCACCACGTCGTCGGGGTTCCACTCGAACGTGACCTTCTTTCGGTGTGGCCCATCCGACATCTCCTCGAGGGCATCTCGCCCGATGAAGTCATGATCGAACTTCACGTAGAACCCGTAGCCGAGGGCGTGTGGTGTCAGGTAGTAGTCCTCGATGTCGTAGGAGACGAAGCTTCCACCCAACGAACCCACAGCTTCGTAGTGGTCCGCGGGAAGCCATTCGCGGTACGACTTCATCCGTTCACCTGTGTACACGGCCGGAAGTGGAGATGGGATCCAGCCCGACTCGAGAGTGTTGGTTGCGTAGGCCCGGGAGCCAACCTGCCGAATCCCGTACTCCTCGCCGGCTTCCAGGATGGCTTGTTTTACCTCCGCTCCTTCTGCATAGGGGCCCCATATCTCCAGTCCGGGCTCGCCTGCCATCCCATGGTGGAGGGCTGGGATCTCCCGTCCGGCGAATCTGACCGTTCCGACATTGAAGAACTTGATGCTCGGAAGAGATCCGCCGATCAGCTTCTCGATGACTGCCCGGGCCCTCGGTCCCTGGATCTGATAGCGGTAGTGCAGGCGGACAATCGGTTTGTCCCCGGCTCGGGCCGGTGACCTGTCATCCCTGGTGTAGCTGACGTCGTAGCCGCCTGTCTCGCAGTGGAACTGAACCCAGTTCACCGTGGGTTCTCGCCCCACCATGTTGAACCTCTCATTAGTCAGGCGAAAAAGGATGACGTCGCCGATGACATAGCCGTCGTAGTTACAGGGGACGAAATGCTTGGCCTTGGCGGTCGTGAAATCGGCAAAGCTGTTGATTGCCAGGCCCGAAAGCAAGTCGAAGGCACCGGGGCCTTCAACCATCAGCTCGGCCATGTGATGTGATTGGTCGTAGAGCACCGCGCTTTCGCGCCAGGCCCGCTGTTCGTCGCGCCAATTACTGAATTCGGGCGCCACGATCGGGTAGACGTAGGCGCCAATCGGTGAATTCCGAAGCATCTCGACGGGGTTGTCAGCCGCCTGCAATACGTCTTCCAAGCTCCGCTTGGTCATGGCTTGTCTCCTCCTATCGGTCGTTCTTGCCTGTAAGCACCGAGGTGAGCCGTCGATTCGATCGTTGCGCCGTGTGGTCGCGGTGTACGCGGACGTTCGCGTGACGCACACCTATGCGCTAAGCGTACACAATGTCATCGAGGTGACCTGAGGTGGCCTCCCGCTGATTAAGGAAACGACGGAGGAACGTCACGTGCACGCTGCAGCACCAGGACCGCATGGCCGCGGTCCTGGTGCTGCCTCGGTGTCAGTTTCAATCAGCCGCCGGGAGGCGTGCCCGTCGCCGGGTACCACAGCTCCGAGGTTGCGGAGCCTGCTGGCCAGATCAGCCGGATCTCCCCTCCCACTCGCTGCATGAGTGGGTTGGTGATGGGGCTGGTCCCATCGTCGCGGAATTCGATCGGGCCCACCACCGTTTCCATGTTGGTGGCGGCGATGGCGTCACGAATAGCCTGCGGGTCCAGCGTGCCCGCCCGTTCGATGGCGTCGGCCAAGATCTGAATGAGGGCATAGGAGCCACCGACGATCGGGTCGGCGCGGCGGCCCTCTTCTTCCATGTGACGGGCATCGATCGCCTCGATCCCCGGGTATCCCAGGTCGGGGTGCCAACCCGCAGACAGGAGCACGCCCTCTCCGGCGCTTCCGGTGTCGGGCCAGGTCGGCACGTCGGCGGCTCGCACTACAAGGTTGAAGTCAGGCTTGAAGCCCAACTCGCTCATCTGGGAGTAGATGGCGATCCCGTCCGGAGGCACTGGCAGGCTGAGTGCTGCCTGGACCCCGGCCGCCTCGGCCGCCAGGATCAGGTCTGTGAAGTCCGTACTACCAACTGCATAGGTCTCATGAAACACGACGTCGTAGCCGAAGTTAGGGGCCTGCTCCGCCCACAACGCCCCTAGCTCCTCACCCCAGTCGGTC
>DATLEZ010000033.1:0-23958 GCA_035525055.1 Acidimicrobiia bacterium
GCGAATTGGCGCTCCGCCAGGTAGCTCGCAAGGAAGAGGACGATCACCAGCTTGGCGATCTCACCCGGTTGAAAGCGGATCTCGGTCACCCCGAGGTCGACCAGGACCCACAACCGGCTCCCATTGGCCTGGAGTCCTTTGATTGGAAACGGGCCGCTGGAGGGCAGCATCGGCAGCAGCAGTAGAAGCAACGCTCCCGTCAAGAAGAGGTATCGATAGCGTCGGAGAGTGGCCGTACCCTGGCGGTGCAGGAAGCGAAGCAACCCGATCGTGAGTCCGGCGGCGATGATCAACCACCATTGCTGGAGGGCGGCCCGTCCCGGGTCGAGCCGGTGGATCTCGGCCAGACCTATGGCGGTGAGGAGCGCGGCCGGCGGCAAGAGCGCCGTCGAGGCCGAGGGAGTCCAGCGTCGGATCGCCACATGCAGGGCCCCGAATGCGAACAGCATCACGAGAAAGGTCAGGCCGATGCGGGCATCGATCGATTCTCCCGCCGCAAAGTTGACCAGCGTCACGCCGAACGCGGCGAGCACCGCTGCCGCCACCAGGAGGCCGGTCTCGGCCGTCCGGGTCATTGCTCTACGTCCACCACCACCACGGTGATGTTGTCGTGTCCGCCGGCTCGGTTGGCCTCTTCGATCAAAGCCCACACAGCCTCTTCAGGGCTGCCTTTCGCCAGGAGTTGGGCAACGCGTTCGTCTTCGACCATGTTGGTGAGACCATCCGAGCAGATCAGGAGTCGGTCGCCCGGAGCCGAATCAATGGTGATCGAGTCGATCTCAACATCGGGCGAGATCCCCAGGACCCGGGTCAGCATGCTGCGCTGGGGGTGGGTGACGGCGTCGGCCGGCGATATGTGACCTGCGGCGAGCTGTTCGGCCACGACGGTGTGGTCGTCGGTGAGTTGTTCGAGCAGGCCCCGGTGAATGAGGTAGGCGCGGCTGTCGCCGACATGGGCGAGGTTGACGGATCCATCCTCTCCAAACTCAGCGAGCGTGAGGGTCGTACCCATGCCGGCCAGTCCCGGCTCGCTCAAGGTGCGTTCGACCACCGCTTCGTTCGCTCTGATCACGCGCTCGACCGGCGACCCCGAACCGGTGAAAGCATGCTGGACCGCCAACTGGGAGGCGATCTCGCCGCCGATGGCTCCACCCATGCCGTCCGCCACCATCAGAACCACCGGACCGGTGCCGCGTCCGGAGGTTTCCGGGGCAAAGGAATCCTCGTTGTTGTTGCGAACCCGTCCCTTATGGGTGCCGGCCGCCCACTGGTACTTCACTTGACCTCCATCACGGTCTTTCCTACCTGCAAAGCGTCGCCCCTTCGGAGGTTGGTCGGAGTCGTGATCCGTCTTCCATTTACATAGGTCCCGTTGGTGCTGCCGAGATCAGACACCGTCAGGGCGCCGTCCTGAGCCACCAGCCGAAAATGGAATTCAGAAGCGTAGGGGTCTTCCAGAATCACGTCGGATTGGTCACTACGGCCGACCACCGTGGCAGTGGTAACCTGGAAGGACAGCCCCGCCTGGGTATCGGATCTCACCACCGTCACCCGATTGCTCATCTTCCTGGTGTTGTCCGATCGGGTGTATCCGATGTGCCGGGCCAGAGCCCTGACCACCTGCCAAATGAAGAGATAAATCAAAGCCAGAAAGATCAACCGCAGAATGGTGAGGATCAGTTCAGGCATGGATCAGTAGGCAGTAGGTAGTCGGCAGCTTCAATCTGTCCCCTAGGGGTGCCTGCTGTCCCCCTGCTTGCAGGGGGACCGATCGCCGCTTTGGGCGATCGAGGGGGTGCGAGAACTCCAGCGGCAGGTGAGCTCGTTGGACCGAACCGGTGCGCCTGGTCCTGGCTCCTAGGAAATCGAGACGAACCAACGGCGACTGCAGGAAGGAATGCGTCGGGAGTTCGCGCACCCCCCTCGCCCTCCTTCGTCGGGCGGTCCCCCCGCAAGCAGGGGGACACAATGCAGGCGACCGAGGTATGAGAACTCCAGCGGCCGGTGTGCTCGTCGGATCGAGCCGGTTCGCGCGGAGCCCTCTCATGACTTTTGGAAGCGGAAGTCGAGGTTGGCGAGGGTCAGCACCGATCCGTCGGGGAGCCGCACAGGCGATTTCTTGACTGCTACCCCGTCGATCGCGGTGCCATTGGCGGAGGCTCGGTCGACTACGTAGGCCTCCCCATACTGGCGATAGATGAGGGCATGGAGTCGGCTGACTTCGGGGGCGTTGATGACGACGTCGGCATCCGTCGAGCGCCCGATGAGGGCGCGATTGAACTGGATCGGGACGACGCCTCCGTTCCGATCGCTGAGGGTCGCCCAAGTCGATAGTTGGCCAGGGACCACCGTGGCCTCGCACGTCGCCAAGCCGACCCCGACCGACGGGCTCGGTCCAATAGTCACGGTTACGGGACCCTCGAGCCGCCAACCCCTTTCGGCAGCATGGGCCGCGAAAGCGTCGGACAATTCGGTTGATACCCGCTCCGACCCTCCTTCGAGGTTGGCTGGGTTGATCAACAGGCGGAAGTGATTGGCGGTGGCAGGCCCGGCGGGAGTCTTGAACTCGGCGAGTTCGGCTTCCCGGGCCAGGCGGGCCGTTAGCTCCGGCACCTGAAGGCCGCCCCTAAAGATTCGTCCGGCCAGGCCGTCGAGGGCGTCTTCAAGCCGACGCTCCAGTTGGCGGGCGAGCTTCATTGTGAAGAAACGGTAGTGGGACGGCGCCGGTTCTCACTCGTCGGGCTGCCGACTGCCTACTGCCTACTCATACTTGGTACCATTCACTTTGAAGCCTGTCTTTTCACGACGGGTTTCCGCATGGGCGAGTGGCGGAATTGGCAGACGCGCAGGATTCAGGTTCCTGTGTCCGCAAGGACGTGGGGGTTCAAGTCCCCCTTCGCCCACAACGTGATCACCGATCGCCCCCGCTCCCGGCGGCGGCGCTTCCTGTGGCCGCTTCTGTTGAGCGCGGTGGTCCTGGCGGCGCTGGTTCTGGCGCGCATCAACGACCAGGCCACGGCTGCCGTCAATCACCTCGATGACATCCGCCAGAGCGCCAATGAACTGGTGACTTCCGCCGCTGCCTTCGGTTCGCTGTCAGAAGGCATCGCAACCATTGATCGAGCCCACTTCCAGACAATCACCAACTCGGTACTGGCCGCCCTCGATGGCGCCGGCATCGTCGTCTCCGAACCTCCCGAGAGTGGCCATCTGGTCGGAGCAGCCTCCCTCTATCGACTGACGGTCTCCACCTGGCGCAGCGGTGTCGTCACCTTCGCCGAAGGGGTCATCGAGATGGCCGACGAAGGTGGCACGGGGGAGGAGCGGATCTACGCCGGCCTGCAACAAGTCTCCGCCGGAGACGTTCTTTACCTTCGGTTCCTGGAGGAGCTGGACCGACCTGAAGTTCCCGATCCGATTGCCACCATGCCCGCCCTGCGCTTTCTGCCTAACAGCATCACTCCTGTCTCACTCGCCCGCCTGTACGCGACCGCCGCCGGGGCCCAGAACAGCGTGCTGGCGTTGCGAGCCGATCTGGCTGTTGAACAGGTGACCTCGCAGCCCGAACTGGTGACCAACCCGGACGGTGATCTGGTGGTGAGTTCCGCCGAGTCGATCACAGTCGACGTAGTTGTCGCCAACCGCGGCAATGCCGTTGCTCCCGCCCAGATTCTGAACCTCGAACTTCTCAGCCTCGCCGGCGCCGAGAACCGGACCGTCGACGTACATGAACTCGCCCCAGGTGGACAGACCACCGTGACGTTCGACAACCTGGTGGTGGTTCCGGGCCAGACCTATCAACTGGCGGTGGCTCTGAGCCTGAGTGTCGCCGACGGCGATCCCACGAACAATGCGATAACGCTTACCTTTATTGTCAACGAGCCGACCGGCTGACCGGCGTAGCATCGGTCCTCGTGATAGATCCGAACATTCTCCGGACCGACCTCGATCGGTTGCTGAGCTCGCTCCGGCGTCGGGGCATCGAGCTCGACATTGTCGAGCTAGTTCGACTCGACGAACAGGTGCGCCGAACTCGCCAGCAATCCGAAGAGGTCAGGGCGTTGCAGAAGGAAGCAGGGCGTGAGATTGCCCGATTGAGCGGACCCGACAAGGACGCTGCCATTGCCCGGGTGGCCCAGTTGGCTGAGGACTACAAGCGGCTCGACGCCGAGGCCGAGGATCTGGCCGAACAGTTCACCGAGACCTGGACGACCATTCCCAACTTGGTCGATGAGACGGCTGCCGACGGCACCAGCGACGCCGACAACCAGGAGATCAAGCGAGTCGGTACCACACCGTCGTTCGAATTCGCACCGTCCGACTTCACCACGATCGGTTCGAGCCTCGATCTGGTCGACATGGATCGGGGCACCAAGGTTTCGGGAAGCCGTTTCGGTTACCTGAAGGGCCAAGCGGTGCTTCTCGAGTTCGCCCTCGTTCGCTACGCCTTCGACCATTTGCTGGCCCATGGGTTCACTCCGATGGCTCCCCCGGTATTGGTCAGAGAGCAGGCTTTGTATGGCACGGGCTTCTTCCCGGCCGATCGTGAGCAGGTCTACGCCGTTCCCGCCGATGACCTCTACCTCGTCGGGACGTCGGAGGTCCCGCTCGCCGCCTATCACACCGATGAAATCCTGGAATCCCTGCCTGCTCGCTATGCCGGGTTCTCGACTTGCTTTCGGCGCGAGGCGGGTTCGTATGGCCGAGACACCCAGGGGTTGTTCCGCGTCCACCAGTTCGACAAGGTCGAGATGTTCGTTTTCACGCGGCCCGAGGATTCGCGAGAGGAGCACGATCGGCTCCTCTCAATCGAGGAGGGGATCGTCCAAGGTCTCGAGTTGCCCTACCGGGTCGTCAATGTTGCTGCCGGCGATCTCGGGGCGTCGGCCGCCAAGAAGTTCGACATCGAGGCCTGGTTTCCATCGCAGCAGACCTATCGCGAAATCACTTCGTGCTCGAACACCACCGACTACCAGGCCCGGCGCCTCAAGGTCCGATATCGGTCCGAGAGCGGCAATCAGTTGGTCCACACTCTCAACGGTACGGCGGTGGCGATCGGTCGGATGATTCTGGCGATCCTTGAGAACTATCAAGAAGCGGACGGCAGCGTGGCGATGCCGGAGGCCCTGGTTCCTTACCTCGGCTTCGAGCGCATCAAGTCGTCACCGTCCTGAGCGTGAGCGAGCAAAGCGACGCCATCTTCAGTCGGATCGCCAAGCGATACGACCTGATAAACCGCATCCTCTCGATGGGTCGGGAACAAGTATGGAGGGAGTCGGCGGCGCGTTTGCTGCCGCCCGGGCGGGTGCTCGATCTCGGCAGCGGGACAGGCGCCGCGGCCCCCCTATTTCTCAGCAGCGAAGTGGTGGCACTCGACCCGGTGGCTCCGATGCTGGCGTTGAGCCCCATCCAAGCGAAAACTGTCGGAGTGGGTGAGCAGCTTCCCTTCTCATCGGCATCGTTCGACGGAGTGTTCTCGGCGTACGTGTTCCGCAACCTGACTTCGGTTGACGCGACCCTGGCTGAGATTCATCGGGTTCTGCGACCTGGCGGGGCGGCGGCGATCGTCGACCTTTCACGGCCGGTCAATCGCCTGGCGCGAGTCCTTCACCGCATCGGCAGTGCGATCGTCCTGCCTTTGGCCGGCCTGCTGGCCAGAGCTCCGGGGGAGTACTGGTATCTCCATCGCAGCCTCGACAAACTGCCACCCCCCGAAATACTGCTTGGCGGTGGCCCGCTCATTCTCGAGAAAACATGGCGGATGGGGCCGCTCGGGTTCGTGTACGGAGCTCTCTTGCGCAAGCCCCACGGTTGACAGTGGCCAAATCGACTTGCGATTGGGGGTCGTCGACTTGAGACTGGCGACGTGCCCGACCTATTGACGCTGATTCCGTTCGTTATCGCCTCGGCGATCCTTGTGCTGATTCCAGGACCGGCGGTGCTCTACATTGTCTCCACGGGGATCGGTCACGGACGGCGGATGGCGCTGGCGTCGATGCTCGGGATCGAGATCGGCGCTCTGTTTCACGTTGCCGCGGCGGCCGTGGGTCTGTCGGCAGTGGTCGCAAGTTCCGTGGTGGCTTACTCCGTGATCAAGTACGCGGGCGCCGCCTATCTCATCTACCTCGGGATCAAGACCCTTCGCGATCGAGATGACAACAACCCCCTCAAGATTCCCGGTGCAACGTCGGCTCGGGGGGCCTTCAAGCGTGGTGTCGTCGTCAACATCCTCAATCCCAAACTCGCGCTCTTCTTTCTTGCCTTCCTGCCTCAGTTCGTCGTTCCCGCCCGGGGAGCTGTCGCAAGCCCAAGTCTTTCTGGTCAGTTGGTGTTCCTCGGCCTGCTCTTCATATCGGTGGCGATAGTGATCGACGGGATCTATGCCATGACGTCGGGGATGATCGGAAACTTACTGAACCGCAGCCAACGGTTTGGCGAGGCCCAAAGGAAAGTGGCAGGCGTCACATACCTGGCCCTCGGGGCAACAGCGATGTTCTCTTCGGGCGTACAGTCGGAGAGCGGATAGCGGATCGGGGATGGAAGTGAGGAGGCGCCGTCTTCCCACCAGGCGGGACTGCGGCGCCCGGGACGGCCCGCTTAGAGCTGCTTCCTTCCGGACCTGACTCGGTTCGCAGTGCCCCGCCGCGCAGGGCCCGGTGGCGACCAACGCCCCCTCATCCGAAAGGGTATCAGCGGAGCCGCTCGAAGAACCCGGACAAGATCTGGGACGCTTCTTTGGCCAGAATGCCTTGCCGCATCTCGGTTCGATGGTTCAAACGCACGTCCTGGGGGATGTTGTACAGCGACCAGGCTGCGCCTGCATTGGGATCGGCTGCTCCGTATACGAGGGTTCCGAGCCTGGCCGCCACTGCCGCCCCGGCGCACATCGGGCAAGGCTCGAGAGTGACATAGAGAGTGTGTCCGGTCAGCCGCCAGTCGCCCGCCGCCCGGGCCGCCGCCGACAGGACCAGCATCTCGGCGTGGGCGGTCGGGTCGGCCAGTTCTTCCCGACGGTTGTGATCGGCGGCAACCGGGCTTCCGTTCTCATCGACCAGAACCGCCCCGACGGGAACCTCACCCCTATCGAGAGCCAACCGGGCCTGATCGAGCGCGAGTCCCATCCAATGTTCGTCTTCGTTTTGTGCAGAACGAGGCGCGGCCATTGGCGCGTAGACTATGACTCTCCCAAACACGGCCGGGTCCGGCTTCATGTCGGCCGTGTCTCCGGAGGGATCGCATAGCCCGGTCTAGTGCGCGGCACTGGAAATGCCGTTGGGGGCAACCCCTCGGGGGTTCAAATCCCCCTCCCTCCGCCAACAACTGAATATCACTCTTGGAGGGATCGCATAGGCTGGCCTAGTGCGCGGCACTCGAAATGCCGTAGGGGGCAACTCCTCGAGGGTTCAAATCCCTCTCCCTCCGCCGATGACTCCGGGAGGTCTCCTTTCGGGGGCCTAGCCTTGGGCATGGAGGGATGGCCGAGCGGTCGAAGGCGGCAGTCTTGAAAATTGCTAGGCCTCGCAAGGGGTCTCATGGGTTCGAATCCCATTCCCTCCGCTGCGACCTGGTCCTCAGTTCGCGATTCGCCGATCTGCCGCTCAGTCGACCCGGCAGAATGGCGACATGCCCACCAAGCTGATCCTCGACGTAGACACGGGAACAGACGACGCCGTCGCCCTTATGGTCGCCGCGCTTTCATACGACCTCGAACTCGTGGGTGCGACGACGGTCAATGGCAACACCACGATCGATTACACGACGGAGAACACCCTCCGCGTGTTCGACTGGATCGGGCGGCCGGAGATCCCAGTGTTTCGAGGCCTGGATCGTCCCCTCGCACGGTCTCAGGTCGAGCGCGGCATGGCCGGGCGGATCCACGGGGATCTGCTCGATCTTCCGCCCGCCTCGCACGGTGCCACGCTCCAGCCGGAGCATGCCGTCGACTGGCTCATCGAGACGTACCTCGCGTCGGACGGCGACATCGTCCTGTGCCCGGTCGGGCCCTTGACCAACATCGCCATGGCGATCCTAAAGGAGCGCCGCATCCTCGACGCGATCCCCGAAATTGTGATCATGGGCGGCGCACACCACCAAGGGAACCTGACGCCCTCGGCCGAGTTCAACTTCTGGCTCGACCCCGAGGCTGCCCGTGTCGTGGTCGATTGCGGCCGGCCCATCAGGATGGTCCCGCTCGATGCCACCCATCGGGCGCTCGTGTCGACCGACGATGCCCAGCGACTCCGCGACCTCGGCACGCCGGCTGGCGAAGCTGCAGCGCGGTTCGTCCTGCAGCGGATTGACGGCTACGACGCCACGCAGCCGATGCCGCATCGGCCCGGAGCGGCCCCGGTCCACGACGCCCTGGCGGTCTGCGCGATTATCGACCCGACGATCCTGACGACGGCGTTCATCCCGGTCGAGGTCGAGGTCCACGCCGAGCTGTCCGTCGGACGGACGGTCTGCGACTTCCGATCGTGCGCGAGCAAGCAGGCGAACGTCCAGTTCGCGATTGATGCCGACGAGTCGAGGTTCGTCCGGATGCTCGTGGATATCCTGGGCCGGGCGCCCTGACCCTTTGGGGCCGCCGGAGCCCTGGGAGCGATCATTGTCTCGCAGTGAGTGAGATCTCACGGGTCGCCTTCACGGTGCGGCGCCTTGGCACCTACGCAGCAGCGTCGTGTTGCCCGTCAGCGACGCCCCGGAGGGGTGACGGCCCAGTTCCACCCGGTCTCGGACGGTGATCGTCTCGTGCTCGGCGGCTAGCTCAAAAGCGTTACGCCACTTGTCGCGACAACCCAAGCGTGTGAGGCAGCCTGCATCCTTCCGTTTCGGCACCACCTACTAGAACTGACCCCCCAAGTACCAAAGGAGCACTAGCCATGTCACTCGCCCGGGTCCACAACTTCTCCATCTCGCTCGACGGTTTTGCCACCGGCGAAGGTCAGAGCCTCGACGCACCGTTCGGTCACGCCGGCGAACGGCTGCACGAATGGTTGCTCGCCACACGGTTTTGGGGCGAGATGGTCGGCCAGCCCGGCGGCACCGTCGGCGTCGACGACGTTTTCGCCCGGCGACACGGTCCTGGGATCGGCGCCGAGATCATGGGTGCCGGAAAGTTCGGGCCGCCCGGATGGCACGAGGACCCGGAGTGGAAGGGCTGGTGGGGTCCTAACCCGCCTTTCCACACACCGACGTTCATCCTCACCCATCACCCCCGCCCGTCGATCGAGATGGAAGGCGGCACGACCTTCTACTTCATCGACGCGCCGCCGGCCGAGGCGCTCGAGACGGCCCGCGAGGCTGCGGGCGGCCAGGACGCACGCATCGGCGGTGGTCCCACCATGATCCGCGAGTTCGTTGCCGCCGGGCTCATTGACCACCTGCACATCGCGGTGGTCCCGATCCTGCTCGGCCGAGGCATACGACTCTGGGACGGATTGGAGGGCATCGAGAAGGACTATGAGATCGAGGCCGTCTCCTCGCCCAGCGGCGTCACCCATGTGACGTTCACCCGTGCGGATGTCTGAATCGCCTCGTTGGAGAACCCGCGGGCATCCGCTTCAGATCTCCTGCAGTCGCGCTTCGCCATGGAGCAGCTCGGCAAGAATGTCCACTGCATGCCAATGAGAGATCGAGCAGTCAGTCCATCAGTCTCGGTCATCACCCCGAAGAGGGGTTCGAACATAGTCCCATTAGGGCCGCTGGCCCTTCCCCTTGTGCGTCCGACTGGCCGATGAGAAATGCCTCCTCGCGCGGTCTAAACGCGGTGAGACCATTTCGAATCGAGACCACAGGTGCGTCGAAGGTCTGCATGAGTGCTCTACATATCGATGTCACACGACGGGTACATCGCGGGGCGAACGATGAACCGGGCAATCCGGGCGGCGACGGCTTTGACCGGCTACACGAGTGGGCACCACCGTGGACGGGAGCCCGCCGTGCTGGACTAGTCGGATATTCACCCGATCCCGGTGCTTTTCGGCCGTGGTCGTCGGCTCTTCGAGGACTCGCCGTCGCGCCTCGAGCTGGAGATCGTTCGGGTGATCGACACGCTCGAGGCGACACACTTCCACTACCGCGTTCGTCGCTGAGCCGGTCGATCGGCTGTGTATTCCTATCAAACTTCTGTCAATAGCAATCTCGATTGGAGAATCTCATGAACCCGACTACCGAGCTCGACGAAACATTCAGCCAACCTGGTGCCAAGCCGACAGCTTGGGACGAGGTACGACGGTCCCTCGAGGCTGCCGAGGTCTCTTGGATCGCAACGGTCCGCGGCGACGGCCGGCCTCACGTCACGCCGCTCGTCGTCGTGTTTCTCGACGACGCCGCCTACTTCTGCACCGGAGCCAGCGAACAGAAGGCGGTGAACCTGCGGGGAAATGCCAGCGTGGTTCTCACCACAGGGTGCAACAGCTGGCAGGAAGGTCTTGACGTGGTCGTCGAGGGTGAGGCCGTTCGGGTCGTTGACGACGATCGGCTGCGGCAGCTGGCAGACGCGTGGAGCACGAAGTGGGACGGGCAGTGGCAATTCGAGGCGCGCGACGGCGCTTTCCATCACGACGGCGGCGTCGGCGAGGGGCTGGTCTTCGGGGTTGTTCCAACCAAGGTTCTGAGCTTCTCCAAAGCCGACGGCGCCGCCACCCGGCACCGCTTCAAGCGTGGTTAGCGGCTAGAGGAGTCTTCAGGGATCTATCGCCGGCGGAGTGGTGCCATCGCCGATGGTGACGACTGTTCCGTCGACGCACCAGTAGGCGAGGGGTGGCGGGGCGCACCCGGGGTCGGCTTGGGCGTCGACATGACTGTCGGGCCTAGCCTTTCTGCTTTACCTATGCCAGTTGTGGTCGGAATTGGTTTCCGTGGCATGATTGGCGGGCGATCGATCGGGATCGAAAAGAAATCAGGGATCGCGAACAGAGGTTCCGCTCTGGAGAGGTGGCCGAGTGGTCGAAGGCGCTCGCCTGCTAAGCGAGTGGAGGGTGATATAGCCCTCCCGAGGGTTCAAATCCCTCCCTCTCCGCAAGACAACTTCGTTTTTATCACCCAGACGGTACGTGAGGCGTACCGCCTGGGTCGCGAAAGCAGTGGGTCAGGCCACCGTCTTGACCCAATCGGCGACGAGGCCACCGAGCATCGGGAGGGTCATAGGGCCGCTGCCGAGAACGGTGTCGTGGAATCCCTTGATGTCGAAGCGGTCGCCGAGGTCAGCCCGGGCCTCCTCTCGCAGGCGGAGTATCTCGATCTGACCCGCCTTGTAGGCAAGAGCCTGGCCGGGTACGCCGATGTATCGATCGACCTCCGTCTCGATCGATTGCGGATCGATGGCGGTCCACTGCTCTAGATACTCGACCGCCTGGCGACGGTTCCATCCGAGGGCGTGGACTCCGGTGTCGACGACCAGGCGGCCGGCTCGCCACGCATCGGCCGACACCATGCCGAGGCGATCGGTGTCCGATGAGTAGAGATGCATCTCATCCGCCAGGCGCTCGGCATACAAGCCCCATCCTTCGACATAAGCGGTCGAAGTCGCCCGCTTGCGGAACTCGGGGATGTTCGTAAGTTCCGCCGCAAGCGTCAGTTGGAAGTGGTGGCCGGGGTTGGCCTCATGGAACGCCACGGCCTCGGCGGCATATCGCACTCGCTGGCCGGGGTCATAGGTATTGATGAAATAGGTCCCCGGGCGCAACCCGTCCGAGGCTGGTGGGAAGTAGTACGCCGGTGGAGCGTTCTTGGCCATGAACTCCGGCACCTGTTGCACCGCGCACGACCCGACCGGTCGCAGGTTGAACCAGTCGGCCGAGGCCTCCCACGAGCGAGCCACGATTTCCTCGGCATGGGCAACGATCTGTTCTGACGTCGAGTAACGAAGCGACGGGTCGTTGCGCAACTTGTCGAGGATCACCGCGAGGTCGGACGTCCCCAGGGCTCGTTGCCCGGTCTCCCTGAACTCGTCGGCATGGATTCCCTTGGCCTGCGACTGTCCGATGTCATGGAGTTCCTGCGCCGAGTACGGGAGCGTCGTGAAGATCTCAATCATCCTGGCGTAGATCTCGTCGCCACCCGCGATGTGGCACAGTCCGGAGTGGTCCTCGTTACGGGCTGACGTCAGCAGAGCTTCGACGCCCTCCCGGTACGTGCTGAAGGCAGGCCGGATGGCATCGTTGGCGAGAGAGGCCATGTCCTCGCGCCACTTGTCGAGCCCGTTCCAACCCTCGGGTCCGGCGAGATTGGCGAAGGGGTCGGTTTCGAGCGGCGAGGCGAGATAGTCGTCGACCTGGCTCATGACCCGTTGGACGTTGGCGGCGATCGGCGTTCGCCCGGCGGCGACCTCCGCTTTGTGCAAATCGAGGGCCTGGGCAAGCAGGCGCGGGACCAAGCGATACCTCTCGAAGAGCGCGCCGGCCTGAATGGCGTCCTGGGCGGCGGTTTGCCCGGCGTACATGAGGATTCCGCTGGCCGGGCCGGTGAGTGGATCCGGAGAAGCAACCATGACCCGCGTCTCGATCATCGTCAAAGCGTCCGAGGCCTCCGAGAGGAGCATGGCCTGGGTTAGACGCTGTTGGCGATCGAACGCCGACGAGTCGAGGGCCGCTGCCTGGGACGTGACCTCGCGCAATTGGGTCAAGCTCTTGTCGAGGAACTCGGGGCTGAGGTCCTCCAACTGATGATCGAACCGGCGGTCCCCGAGGAGGGTGGCCATCGATGGGCTCGCTTCGAGGGACAAGTCCCAGAAGCGTTCGGACAATCTTTCGATTTCACTCATCGGGCGATTGTGACACTCCCAGCGGTTCAATGGCGGGGGCGGTCGCTTCCGTTTCGAGAGAGGCCGGTGCCGTTGCGTTTCTATTCCAACGCCCGAGGTTGCGGACCATGAAGACGGCCAGGATTGCCACGAGGACGCCTCCGAATGAGAAGGCGGCAGCGCTAGAGAACCTCGAGGCGATCCAGCCTCCCAGCAGGGCACCCAACGGAAAGGAGGCATATGCGCCGATCGGACGGTAGGCAGCCTGCGTCATGGTGCGTCGACTCCCAGGAGATCCAGCACCGCCTCGACCACGGTCTGGGGGCGGTCCCAGATCACCATGTGGTAGCTGCCAGAAATCGTGACCGATCGGGAATCGGTCGACAAGCCGGCGTAGAAGGAGAGTCCGTCAGCCCAGGCCTGAGCCAACAACGCGCCGGTCCCGGGGTCGGCGCCGGTGTTCTCGTCGAACGAATCGCTGAGGAGCGTCGCCGATTGGTCATCGCCGATGACGACGAGCGGGATGTTGTCCAGATCACCGAGGGGGCCGGGGTCATCGAGCCCGAAGGTCTCCGGGGCCATCCCTTCCGGAAGCAGGGTTTGCATCAGTTCCGGGAAGCCGGTCGGGACCGGTTCCACCAGGACGACGCCGGTGACGTCGATGGCTTGCTCGGCGAGGAGGCGGGTGGAAGCCACTCCGGTGCCGTGCGCTACCAACAGGTACGGACCTTCGACGTTGAACTCTTCCAGGACTCGTAGAAGGTTGTCGACCTTCGCCGCCGAGTCTCGATCGTCGACGGCGCCATGGGAACAAACCAGCGCATCGGAGGAAAGTTCGGCCTGGATCACTGACCACGACCCCGGCCCGATCCACCATTCCGGGTCGAGGAGAATCGTCGGTCCGTCCCCCCCACCGGTGCAGAGGAAGCGATAGCCGTCTACGACCTCGTCGACTACCACATTACCGATTTCCATCAGGTCGGCCTCGGGGTTGAGTCGAACCATCGATCCGGGTTGGTACAACGACACCCAGAGAGAGCCGTCGGCAGCAGCGACGGCACCGGTGCGGCCCGGCAAGGGAATGACCGTCAGCACCTCGGCGGTCGCAGCGTCGATGCGAGTCACTGTCTCATCCCAAATCGAGGCGACCCAAATCGACCCGTCGAGTTCGACCATCGAATGGGCCCCGAAGCCAACCCGCACTGATGTCGGCTCGCCACCGTCGGGTTCGTAACGATGGACGGACCCGACGATGGAGTCTCGCTCGAGTATCCAGAGGTAGCCACCACCCTCGACCAACTGACCGACGGGCATCCCTTCGGTGGGGATGGCGATGTTGCCCGGTCCTTCGGCGGTGTAGTCCTGGAGAATCCGGGTCTCGGGGTCGATCACCCAGAGCGACCCGAAGGCCATTCCCACGAGTTCACCGCGGGTCGTCGATTCGATGTCCCCGTCCACCGAGATCTGGAATAGCTGGCCGTCCGAATTGCTCACCCAAAGACTGTCTGCATACCACTGCATTCCGCCAGGCGACGCACCGAGGGGGATGGCGAGGTCGACGACACCCGCGTTCGGGTCGAAGCGAAGCACTTCGCCGCCGTTGTCATAGCTGAGCAGCCACAGATAGCCGCCCCCGATCTTCACCCCTTCTACATACGCATCGATTGGATAGGACTCCTCGACCACATTCGTCGCAACGTTGACCCTGGTCAGTTGCCGGGCGAGAGCGCTGGTCACCCACATGGTTTCGCCGTCGACGGCGATGGTGCGCACACCGCCGCCCCCGCTCTCGTGGATTACGGCTTCGACCCCAGGAATGTCGTAGAGGGCTTGATCAGTGGTGAGGTTCCTCGTGGGCTCCCCTTGCCGGTTCAGCATCACCGGAATGAAGACGGCTAGGACGATGGCGAATGTGGCGGCCGCTGCCACCCACCGGCGGCGGGCCCGAACTGTCACCGGCAGGACGGTTCCGGCAAGACCGAGTCGCTCGTCGACGCGGGAGCGCAACAAATCGGAGTCGACAACAACCCCGGCTGCAGGGTCGAATCGCTGCAAGAGGTCATTCACGTGGGAGCCTCCGATGATCTGGAAGAGGGCGAGCCGGGATAGAGAACCTCGAACTTGGCGCGCAGGCGAGATTGGGCGCGAGAGACACGCTTGGAGACTGTGTCCTCTTTGAGACCGAGCACCGCGCCGATCTCGCGATGAGAAAGACCATCCCAGGAGACCAGGCGCAACAACTCTCGGTCGGTTTCTCGAAGGGAATTGAGGGCCCCATGAACGGCTTCCTCCTCTTCTCGGCGAATGATCGGTACGTCCGCCGACTCGGGATACTCCGACGGAAGGCCGGTCAGGCGAGCCGACAGCCGTCCCCGACGGGCTCTGCCGCGGTACTGATTGCCGACCACCCGATAGGCCGCCGCCAGCAGCCACGCCCTGGCCATCTCGTTGTCAGGTATCTGGTCGAGACGCCGCCAGGCGATGGCAAATACCTCGGCCGCGCTGTCCTCGGCGTCGTTGGAACTGAGGCGGCGCAGGCAGTAGCGATAAACGTCGGCGTGATGCCGATCGAAGAGTTCATTGAAGCGCTGCTCGGCATCAGTGTTGATGGCTACGACTGTCCTCGGTGACACTCAGTTAAGTGTCCGGATGCCACCGCAGCTGACACGTCGGTACGATCGCCAGGCCACTCCGGAGGTGTGAGCCTGAATCGAGGTCTCGCTGCGGTCATCGGTGCTGCGATCATCGCGAGTGCAGGGCTTGTCATCGTTTTAAAAGGAAAACGGCGACGACGCTCCGGCGGTGACCGACTGGTACGGATGCCACGACAACCACGCAGGGCGCGGTCGATGAGGCCGCCCTCGACATTCCGTTGGTGCCCGAGTCCGAACTTCCCGAGGGGTTCCCGCCCGTTCCTGTTCCGGCGGGTGGAGCCTTAGACGAAACTATCGAGTTCTTCCTTGAGGAGTCGGTCACCTTTGAGTTCCCCCCCGGCTCTCTGCCAGACCTGGTTCCTTCTACGAAGCTTGGTTCGCCACCCAGGGGATCGATCCGGGACCGACCTTCGGTTCAAGCCCGTCGCGATTCTGGGACGTGATGGTGGACGGCGAGCGGGTCAAGTTCGAGCTCTTTGTCATCGAAGGAACGGACAGAGTCCGGCTCTCGATCTTGTACTTCGAGTGACGCCGGAGCTGGGTTGCTCGGCGTCGGACCGCCGGTCCTCCCTACAAGCTGACAGAGCTAGAGCGGGTCGCCCATGTTGAGCATTGCAACGAGAGCTTCGATCCGCAGAGCTCGGGCGGCCGGCACCTTAGTGTGGTGAACGCGATAGAGAATTGAGTAGCGACTTGATGCGTTGAGCGCCTCGAACGCGGCCGCGGCGGCCGGGTCGGCATCGAGGGCAAGCTGCAGATCGTCGGGCACGTCCATGTTGGTGGGACTCGCATAGGCGTCATCCCAACGGCCGTCCGCTTTGGCCCTCTCGATCTCCTGGAAGCCGGCGGGCCGCATCAAGCCTCGCCCGATCAGCGTCTGGACTTTGTCACGGTTGATCTGCGACCAACGGCTTCGCGACCGTCGAGGGGTGAATCGCTGAAGAAACCATTGATCGTCAAAGCTCTGACGTTGCCCATCGATCCAGCCGTAGGAGAGTGCCCAATCGACGGCCTCCTGATAGGTGATCGACGGTATTCCCGAAGCCTTCTTGGCGATCTTCAGCCAGAGCCCATCCGAACTCGCATGGTTCTCCTCGAGCCATTCCTGCCACGCAGCCGGCGATTGGTAGGCGATAGTTGGCAAGTGATCCTGTGGCATGGAACCCGTGTCGACATCGTACGGGATCGCAGGCCTTCGGGGGCGATACCAGAACCGTCCTGGAAGACACTGCGTCTCCGGCCGAAGGTTGTGAAGGTTTTAGCACCGCTTGGTTGCGAGAAGCGACCCACACCCCGGCGGGTTTGAGCGGTGTGAAGGTTTTTGCACCCAACAGGGCCAGCGGCCTCGAGCTAGGTGGTGATGGTGTTGGGCTACCGGTCAACGCGCGGAGAATCAAGCACCGCGGATCGGGGCCCGCCGCTGCATCCACACTCGTTGACCCAGCAAACGCGTCGGACGCGAGCCGTCGGGCAAAACAGAACTGGCGACTCGCGACTTCTGAGACCGGAGCTCCGGAGGCGGGTGTTCGTTGAGTCGGTGGTTTCGCCGGTCCCGCACCTCCTTTTGACGAACGCCGAAAAAGGCGATCAGGATGAGCCCGATCAGCCGGCGGGTGCGGACAACGCGACCTCGTCGAGATACGACTTGATCCCAGGGACACCGGTGAGGACCCGCTTGAAGTACTCGTCCACCGCGCTCATGGCGTCGGTTCGCGCGTCGGAGACGTCACCGGCGATTTCGGCGGCATCGTCCCGTCGGCTCACCGCGTTCCTCAAGCGGAGAAGCCGGGCCACCATCTTGCTTTCGGCGTGTCCTTCGAGAGCAGCCACGGCGGACATGATCAGTTGGTCGACCTGGGTGACCATGCTCTCCGTTTCGAAAATGTCACCGGCATCGGCTGCCTCCTCGAGCGCTCGCAAGAGTGCCGCCACCTGATAGAGGGCGGTCACCGGCTCGTCGAACAACTCCCTGATGTAGGCGGCCTCGGCGTAACGGCCGGTGAGGCGAAAGATGTTGTACATCCGCCTGGCAGCCTTCCCATAGTTGGGGCTGACCACCGTGTATTTGTAGACCTCCTCGGTGAGACGGTCCACGTACTCGGCCACGGAGTCGGCTCCCATGTTCTTCACCAGCCGGGTGAACAGCGGGATCGAGTCGATGTCGAGATAGACCTCCTGGAAGTATGGGTCGAGGAACCCGTCGAGCGGAGTGACGGTTCCGTCAGGCGCCTCCCATGTGGCGTCGAGCACGTTCGAGGCGTTGGCCACTCCACCATGGCTGGGGTCGGCGACTATCCAATCGAGCTTGCACCAACCCGGGTCGGCGGCGGCTTCGGCCCAGGTGAGGATCGCCCTCTCGCCTCCCTCCGTCACATACTCGACTCCACCCTTCTCGACCTGCTCCGGTGTCCACGAGACCGGCGATCCCGGCTGAGCCTTCTCCTCTCCAACCGTTGCTGACACCGGCCAACTTCCGAACTTGACCTCTTGCAGCCGGTACCCGGGCCCGGCCATCACCGACATAGCCTTGTCGCGAATCAGGTCGCCGAGGAGAGCGCAAGCCGTTTCGCGGGTTACGGTCCGGATGTGGATGCGCTCGAAGAAGTCGCAATCCCCCGGGAACCGATGCACCCGATTCTGGGCGGATGAGCCCGATAGCGCCAACGCTGTGAGTACATCTGGGGGGAAGTCCTCGAAACCGACGATGGATGCGATGTGCCGATACCGCCCCAGCTCGTTTTCGTCGAGGTCGGCCATGGTGACCAGATGGCCGTAAACGCCGGTGTTGACATCAATCTCGAGTGGTCGTGACGCCTCGCGCGACACTGCCTCGATCCACTTTCTGGCTTCGCCCTCGTCGAGTTCCACCCCCATGTCTTTTGCTGCTCTGAGCACTACCTCGATCGAGTCCTCGGAAAGTTTCGTACCTGGGTCGGTCAGAATCGTCTCCTCTTGATCCTGCGATCCTATGACCCCGGGCTTAACACCGGCCAAACGCCGACAATTTCCGTTGGAAATCTCTCTTGGTGACTCGAACTACCCAGCCGCCGGTGACAGAGAGGGTCTTCTCGTCGAGTTGCCACGGATCGCTAGCTTGTGAAGGTTTTAGCACCGCTGCGGTGCGAGAAGCGACCCACACCAGGGCGCGATTGAGCGGCGTGAAGGTTCTTGCACCTAACAGTGCGGGCGGCTTCGAGCTAAGGGGTCAGAAGTAGCGGCGTCACAGGATGATCAGACGGCGGCAATTACAGGCACAGTCTGGAATTCGGCTGTCGATCGAATGAGCGATCCTCAGACCTTGCTTTCACCGCCGGAAACCCTCCTAGAGATGGGAAATCGAGCGCCCGTAGCTCAATTGGATAGAGCGTCTGACTCACGGTGGCGGCTCATGTCGATGTCGCCGTCACGATTCGAGAGTACGCGATGACGCTGCAAGTCATCGAATGGCACGGTGTCTTGCTGGCGATCTCCTCACCGCGGACATCGCCACGGCTCCTAAGGTCTGCATTGCCATGACGATCAAGCTCAACCACACCATCGTCTTCTCGCGCGACAAAGACGCCTCGTCGACTTTCTTGACGAACCTCTTCGGGCTGCCGGCACCGGTGCCATTCGGCCCGTTCCTCGGTGTCGAGGTGGGCAACGAGGTAACGCTGGACTTCTACGATGAAGAAGGTCAAGGAACCCCTCAGCACTACGCCTTCCTCGTGGGGGAAGACGAGTTCGACCAGATCTTCGGCCGCGTCAAGGCGCGCGGGATCGACTACTGGGCCGATCCCGGACACCGCCTGCAGGGCGAGATCAATACCCACGACGGTGGTCGTGGCGTGTACTTCGACGATCCGAGCGGGCACATCCTCGAGATCATCACGAGGCCCTACTCCAAAGCTCGATAGTCCCGGGGACGGCGCCACGCCGAGCACTCAGTCGGCCCAATCACACGCTGGCTGTTCCGGGGGCCAATGTTGATTGCGAATCCAAGACGCCGGGGCGCTACTTGGGCGATAGAGGATTTGGCTCATCAGGTGACTGATGAGGCTGAGGGTCTGATATGCCTAGCACGCTCTCTATCTGATCTTCACCGGAAGCCCTCGTGGGGCCATCGCGATGATTCGCCTCCGAACGAATCGGGCTCTCGAGGGTTTGACGTCGCCCGCCACTCGATCGGCGGGGGCTTAGGTGTTGATCTCGATCCGGGTCGGCACTGCCCTTATCACTGCATCGGACACCGGGCAATGGTCGATCGCCCACTGAGCGACCTCGGCCACCAGCTCAGTGCCGTTCCCATCGGCCGAAACCTGCAGGTTGATCCGCATGGTGAGCGGTCCGGACGGGACCGAGGGGTCGAGACCGAGTATCCCATAGTCATCGGACTCGCTGTCCACCTCCACTTCGCAGGTGAAACCTTCGATCCCAAGCTGAGCGGCACGCATCACCGCCAACGAAGTCACGCACGCAGCCACTGCAGCCCGCAGGTACCACCCCGGACTCGGCGCCGAGCCACCACCTCCAACCCCACCCGGCATGTCGGTGGTCAAGATTTCGCCCGCCGGTCCCTCCACCCTCATCCGGAGGCCCTCTTCGACTCTGGCCCGGGCAAAGGAGTCGGTGTACCGAGCTTCCTCCCGGTGGGCGGCCAAGTAAGCACCGGCGCTCTCGATCGCGGTGCGGATTCCATCGGTCATCGGGCCCTCGTCTTTCTCCGGTGCTCCCGCCAAAGGTTGTGAAGGTTTTAGCACCGCTGCGGTGCGAGAAGCGACCCACACCCCGGCGGGTTTGAGCGGTGTGAAGGTTTTCGCACCCAACAGGGCCAGCGGCCTCGAGCTAGGTGGTGATGGTGTTCGGTTACCGGTACAACGCGCGGAGAATCAAGCGCCCGTAGCGCAATTGGATAGAACATCTGACTACGGAGCATCCGCCACTGAACGCTGTGCTAGCCAGCGAAATCCCAGGTCACTGTGGAGCGTAAAGGCCAGAATCAGACGCTGTAACGTAGGTGACTTCCGGTTCCCAATGGAGTGTCCGTGATCCACCCTCGCCGGCTCTGCCAGCCACTGTCGCCCCTATTCGGTGAAGTCAAAGCCCGCCCCGCTAGCGGGTCAAGTTTGTTTCTGAATAGGTTTCGATAGGGCTGACACCCCACGCCGCACTTTCAGGTAGGTCCCGGTGAAGGCGATGGAGGAACTTGACAGCCCATTGGTGGGCGAGCCGATGGTGCTCGGCTTCGTCGTCGAATCCAATTGTCTCATGACGTTGAGCCAAGAGGCGGATCGGCCCAGATAGTTGAAAAACAAGGTCTTTGGATGTGGCAAGGAGATAGTTCCCGCACTCCAGGTTCCCGGGTTGACCTCCCACCAGGCTCAGTCGCCGAGAACTTCCAGGAGTTCACCGAGCGTGCGCCTGTTGGTCGAACCGGGCAATGGGAGATCGGTCTGGATCCGGTATCGGTTGCGCCGCCCGATCTTCTCCTTGATCAGATACCCCGCTTCGGTCAACTGCAACACGATCCCGTAGGCAGTTCGCTCCGTGACTCCGAGTTCGCTGGCGAGGTCCCGCAGGCGGGCCTCAGGGTTGCGAGCGATCAGTAGGAGCGTGCGAGCATGATTTGTCCACAGGCTCCACTTCGGCATGGCTTCTGCCGATACTAACCCTGGCAATCTGTCTCTAGTGTTAGGAAACAATAAAAAGGATTCTAGTGTTGTGAAGCAGCTGTATGCGTCTCCCTGATGGTTGGACGGTGACCTCTTCAAGGTTCGGCATCGAAGGGCTCGACCACCCGCGGAAACGGCGAATTGGCGTGGCCGCTATCGCCATGACCCTGGTGTTGTCACACATCTTCATCGTTCAAGCCCCGGCCTTGGCTGCTCATGTGACTGCGGTACCGATGGAGACATTGACTGGGTTCTCAGTGCTGGCCCATACAACGATCACCGACACAGGAAGCACCAGCACGTTTGCTGATGGCGTCGGAGTCTCGCCCGGGTCCGATATAACGACCATCGCTGACAGCCAGGTTCTTTCGGGGGGGATCCATCGCGATGATTTGGTGGCCCGACAAGCCCAAACCGACCTGACCGCTGCCTATCAATATGCGTCGATTCAAAACGCCGCACCGATTGGAGCCGAATTAGGCGGCCAGACTCTGTTGGAGGGCGTACATAGCTCGGGTGCCACCGCCCTGGGCCTAACAGGAACGTTGACCTTCGACGGAGGTGGAAACAAGGGATCGGTCTTCATCATCCAGACAACCGGCGCATTCACCGCCGCCGCCGACGCACAAGTGGTGCTCACCAACGGCGCCCAGGAATGCAACGTGTTCTGGCAGGTCCAGGGCGCCGTGACGCTGGGAGCCAACGCCGTCTTCCGAGGAACCCTCCTTGCCAACGGGGCCGTGACGGTGGGCGCTGGAGCAAACTTCTACGGCCGAGCGTTTACCACGCTCGGTGACATGACGTTGTCCGGAAACACTTTCCACGAACCCACCTGCGTTGGGGTGACGGTTGCTCCGTCGGCTGTTCCTTTGGTGACTACCGAGGCGGGGGGCACTGCCATTTTTACGGTGGTGTTGAATTCGCAGCCCTCAGCTGATGTGACGATCGGGGTGTCGAGTGACGACCTGACCGAGGGGGTGGTCTCGGCCGGGTTGCTGACCTTCACCGCTCTCAACTGGGCCACAGCCCAAACCGTGACCGTGACCGGAGTCGACGATTCTGTGGTTGATGGGGATGTTGCGTATACGGTGAGGTTGGCTGCTGCTCTCGGTGGGGATTACGCCGGGACCGACCCGGCCGACGTCTCGGCCACCAACACCGACGATGACACGGTCGGGGTGACGGTAACCCCGTCGGCTGTCCCGCTGGTTACTACCGAGGGGGGCGGGACCGGCACCTTTACGGTGGTGCTCGATTCGCAGCCCTCAGCTGATGTGACGATTGGGGTGTCGAGCTCGGATCTGACCGAGGGGACCGTTTCGACCGCATCGTTGACGTTTACCACTGGCAACTGGAACGTGGCTCAGACGGTGACGGTGACCGGGGTCGACGACTTCGTCGATGACGGCAACATCGCCTACACGGTGGTCCTGGCCCTCGCGGTCGGAGGGGACTACGCTGGGACCGACCCGGCCGACGTGGCAATGTCCAACACCGACAACGACACGAGCGGTGGTGGAGGAGGCGGCGGCGAGGTGGTCGCTCCCGCGACGGGCCTGGTTGATACGTCGGCAGCCTGCCCTGACTCGATCGCGACCTCCGGCTTCGGCGACCTCGTTGGTTTCGAGATGACCACAATCCATGCCATCGAGTGCATTTCCCACTACGGAATCTCGAACGGCACGAGCGACGTGACGTTCACTCCGAGCGGAACTGTCACACGGTGGCAGATGGCCCTCTTCCTGATCCGTCAGGTCCAGGTGCACGGCGTGGTCCTGCCAACCGCAATCGACCAGGGTTTTGTCGACATAGGCGGTCACGACCAGGAGACGCGGGACGCGATTGACCAACTGGCTCAGCTAGGGATCACCCGCGGCACCGGCGGTGGCACCTTCTCGCCCGGCGAGGCGGTATCGCGATGGGAGATGGCGTTGTTCCTGGTCCGTTTTCTCGGAGTGGCTGGGGTGCCGCTTCCGACTCTCTCAACAACTGGAGCATTCAACGATCTAGCTCAAATGGACCCCGAGACCGTCACCGCAATCGATCAGCTCTTTGCTCTCGGTGTTGCAGCGGGAACCAGCACGACGACTTTCGAGCCGTCTAACGACGTACTTCGCTGGCAGATGGCACTGTTTCTCACCCGTGTCATGGCCCTGGATGGGATCGTCCCGAGCTAGCCCCGAGGTCATGAACGCCCGGCCTTGAACCGGTCACCTGCGAATCCGATACCCCGGCTGCCATGAGGACTCACGCGGTACCCTCTCCGGCATGGCCCTTGCTGGGCCTGGTGGCCGGCGGGTCCTGAGGGCCCGGAAACCCTCGTAGAATCAGGGAATCAAGCGCCCGTAGCTCAATTGGATAGAGCATCTGACTACGGAATATCCGGGACTGAGCGCAACGCTGACCAGAAAACCCAGGTCACCGCGGAGCGTAGAGCCCAGAATCAGACGCTGTAACGGGCGTGGAACTGGGCGGCCCCCGGCTGACCCCATCTGGCGATCACCTCCTACACCTTGCTGGTTAGGGAGTGCCTGCAGGATACGGTGAGCATGCCATGCATCAGTCCCGCCTGGCGGATTCAAAACGGTCGGCAAGACCGGATGCAGAACGGTCGCGCATGACCGCTGGTAGGTACTGGAGGTAGCGGTGCTGCTCAGGTGGTTACAGGTCGGGACTGGAGCAGCCATGGCCTGCCTTCGGCGAGCGCCCATTCGATGTCCTGACCCGGGCCGAAAAGCCGCTCACATGCTGCGCCCAGGCCCACCAGTTTACGGAGGGCGGCTTCGTCGAGACTCCAGCCGTCGTCCTCGATGATCTGGTGGCTCACGCCGCCGCCGGCATCGGGTATCACCGCGACCTTCTTGGTGCCCTGGCTAGCCTCGACAAGGTCGCCGGAGGGCGTGACGACGTA
>DATLEZ010000034.1:0-10152 GCA_035525055.1 Acidimicrobiia bacterium
AACCGTGGACCGCCGTCAAGTCGGAGCAGGCCGCGGCGTACACCAATGGAAGGCTGTGCCACTCGAAGTGCATGCCGTCAGGAACCGACCAGCCGCCGCCCCAGGAGAATCCCCACCGTTTGAAGATCTCAACGACTTCGAGCGAAAGGGTCGGCTCTCCTCCGTAGGGGTTGGTACTGGGGTTGAAGTCAACAGCGATACCCCAGGAGTGACGAGAGAGCGAATACCCGGGATCGGCGCCCCGGTTGAATCGGGGGTTGTAGCAACCGCCGGCGATCTGGACGTCGGTACGGTCGAGTTCCTCGGCCAATCCAGAACGGTCGACCTCGTCGAGGGCGGCCCTTATGTATGGCACCACCATGCGGTGACAGCGGGTGACACCCACGATCGGGAAGTCGACCGTGACGATCCAGGCGTCGCGCCACGCTTGATCGACCTCGACCGAGTCGCCGCCGGCCGGGGCCACCGCGAATTCCCCGAATCTCTCTTTGACCACTGCCATCGGAAGCACGGGGTCGGTCGGTGGTCCCCCCAGGCCATCAAGGACCCTGACGCCAGGGTCCGAGGTCCAGATGCGAATCGCTGCCGCCAGGAGGGCCCCGTTCGTGCCCCAGGCCATCACCGAATAGGGTCGATCGATCTCGAGACCCGTTATCACCGAGTCACCGATCAGAATCTCACTCCAACGAATCTCTTCGTCAGGAACGATGGCGCCGATGCGGATCGGAACCATGATGCCATCCAGAGACTCCAGGTCGATGACATCACCCACCACGGCACCGCGTATTCGCGCGGTGATCTCGCCCATCGCCGCCTCGCCGCGAGCAAGCGTTGTCCGCAGGCCGACCGGAACTACCGGTGTGGCCGGATCGATTGCCATCGTCAACATCGGGTAGCCAAGACCCGCAGGGGCTTCTTGAACGATCTCATCACCGCGCATTACCCGCTGCATGCGCAACGTCACTCTGTGCAGCTTGGTGCTTTCCCCACGAACGGCTCGAACGGCATCGTCGATCAATGAGAGGCTGAAAGGGTCGAACCCACCAGACTGACGAACCTCGACCATCGATGCGAGTGCATCACCCCCCAGCAGGTCAGGCTGCGCCGGATCGGCCATATTCGATTCGACCAGGCTCGAATCGACTTGGGCCACAGCGGGGATCGCCACCGTCGCCAACGCCAACACGAGGCCGATCCACACCGTCCTCGGGACGAGTCCCATCAATCGTGAACCAGAGTTCCGAGACCTACTTCGCGGACCCGCTCTAGGTCTTCCCGATACTTGAGCACCACCCCGAGAGACTGTTCAACGGCTTCGATCGTGAGGCGGTGAGCACCCAGCACCTTCAACGCCGCCGCCCAGTCCAGGGTCTCCGCCACGCCGGGAGGCTTGAAGAGGTCGAGGGAGCGAAGATCGGCCATCGCCATCGCTAGCTGGAGGCCGAGCTTGGCGTCGACCTCGGGCTGTCGAGCCCGGAGGATCTCCACTTCGCGTTCAATCGTCGGATAGTCGATCCAGTGGTAGAGGCAGCGACGTTTGAGTGCGTCGTGTATCTCGCGGGTTCGATTCGAAGTCACTACTACGACCGGTGGCTCGACCGCTTTGATCGTGCCGATTTCGGGAAGGGTCACCTGGAAGTCGGAGAGCAGTTCAAGTAGATAGGCCTCGAACTCTTCGTCGGCCCGGTCGAGTTCATCGATCAAGAGAACGGGCCGCTTGCCCAAGGCTGCGCTCTCGATTGCCTGGAGCAAGGGCCGTGGTCGCAGGTACTCACGGCTCATGATGTCGGTGACCCTTGCCTCGCCGCCTTCGCCGCGGGCTTCGATCAGCCGGATCGCGAGCATTTGCCGGGCGTAGTCCCACTCATAGAGGGCGTGGTTGACGTCGAGTCCCTCGTAGCACTGGAGGCGAATGAGTTCACTCCCAAGGACAGCGGCGAGAACCTTGGCGACTTCGGTCTTACCGACCCCGGCTTCACCTTCGAGGAAGAGAGGACGGCCCATCTCGAGGGAGAGAAGGATCGTGACCGCCAAGCCCCGATCGGCCACGTACCCGTGTCGCGCTAGCGCGGCGACGACCTCGTCGACGGTACGGGGGAGCATGAGACAAGGCTACCTGCCCGAAGCGAGTAGACCCGGACGCTGAAACCAGGTCGCAAGCCACAAGTCTCAAGCCACAAGCCGAACTTGGGACTTGTGACTTGGGACTGGCGGACGTCAGCCGGCCAGTGCCTTCATAAGAGCTCGCTTGGCGAAGACCGTGGCGAGATGGGTCTTGTATTCGACGGATCCGTAGAGGTCCTCGAGAACAGTCAGGCCGTCGGCTGCTTTCGATGCAGCCTCGGCTACGGCCTGAGCCGATCCGTCGGTGCCGATAAGCGCCTGCGCGGTTGCTGCTGCCAGCGTCGGCTTGGCACTGACTCCGGTCAGAGCCACCCTGCAGTCGGTGATGCTGCCGTTGGACCTCTGCACCCATGCGGCTGCGCCCGCCACCGCGTAGTCGGTGTGACCACCCCGACGACCGAGCTTGTCGTAACCCGACGATCCACCGTTCTTGGGGACCCGTACCTCGACTGCGATCTCGTCTGGCGCTACCGCCGTTGTCATCGCGTCGAGGAAGAAATCCGAGGCGGCGATTTCACGAGTGCCACCGGGCCCGCGGACGACGATGGTCCCCCCGAGAGCCAACACCGCAGCTGGCTGGTCAGCGGCGATATCGCCGTGCACTACCGCTCCGACGGTGGTCCCCCGGTTGCGAACCTGGACATCTCCGGTCCAGGCAGCCGCAGTTCTGAGAGCGTCAGGGACCACCTCGGAGGCCGCGGTCTGATGGTGTCGAACCAGAGCCCCGAGGGCAACGTGGTCACCGTTGTCGCTGATCGCGTCGAGGCCAGAGATCCGTCCGATGTCGACCAGCAGGTCGGGAGACAGCAATCGCATCTTCATCAACGGGAGCAGGCTCATGCCACCCGACAACACCTTGGCGAAGGTAGCCCCTTTCAGGGCCGACACTGCGTCATCGATGCTGGCAGGGGCTACGTAATCGAATGATCTAGGAAACATCCTTTCGCTCCTTTCAGCTCTTGGCGCTCTGGATGGCTTCCCAGACCCGCCTGGGACGCAGCGGCATATCGATGTGTTTGACCCCGAGCGGGGTGAGGGCGTCGACGACTGCGTTTACAACCGTCTGCGCAGAGGCGATCGTCCCCGCCTCACCAATGCCTTTCACGCCGAGCGGATTAATCGGGCTGGGAGTAACGGTCCGGGTGAGATCGATCAACGGCACGTCCCGGGAGGTCGGGATGATGTAGTCGACCAGCGACGTGGTGAGGCAGTTGCCCTCCTCGTCGTAGACAGTGTCCTCGAACAAAGCCTGTCCGATGCCCTGCGCTACGCCTCCGTGAACTTGGCCCGAGACGATCATCGGGTTGATCACATTCCCGCAATCGTCGGCACCGACATACTTGAGGAGCGTCACATTGCCCGTCTCGGGGTCCACCTCGACCACGGCCAGGTGGGTGCCGAATGGCCAGGTGGCGTTGCCCGGGCTGAAGCCAGCGGTGGCCTCAAGACCCGAATCCCATCCCTCTGGGGCCTTGTGGGCCTGGTAGGCAGCCTTAGCGATCTCCGACCACGGGGTTGCCCTGTCGGGCGAGCCGGTCACATGGGCCTGGCCATCCTGGAAGACGATGTCGTCCTCCGACGCCTCCAGCATGTGCGCCACCAGCTTGGCGGCCTTGGCGCGGACCTTCTGCGTCGCTTCATAGGTGGCGGTGCCGTCGACCGCGATCGACCGACTGCCGAAGGTCCCGACCCCCATTGGTGACTCCGAGGTGTCACCGTGGCGGACCACGATGTTCTCGAGCGGGATCCCCAGGCCATCGGAGACAATCTGCGCCCAGGTGGTCTCGTGGCCCTGCCCCGACGGTCCCGTGCCAATCAGAACCGTGGCAGTGCCATCGGGATTGACTCGAACGAGGCCGGAGCCGTTGAAAGAGGCCGGCAGGCCATAGTTGGCCCACGAGAAGCCGATCTCAGCGAGAACGGCGGGCCCGAAGCCGCACACCTCGACGTAGGACGACACACCGATGCCGACATGCCGCCCTTCGGCCCGGGCCGCCTTCTGCATCGCTCTCAGGCCGGCGTAGTCGGCCTTTTCGACGAGGGCATCGACAGAAGCCTGATAGTTCCCCGAGTCGAGCGAGAAACCACAACCCATCGTCGCCGGGAACTGGTCGGCCTGCCAGTAGTTCTTCTTTCGTACCTCGAGCGGATCCATACCGATCTGATGGGCGTACATGTCGATGATTCGCTCGAGGTAATAGATCGCCTCGGGTCGACCCGCCCCGCGGTAGGCGTCGGTCGTCATCGTGTGGGTCGTCACACAATCGATCTGGAAATGAGTGGGGAACGTGTACTGCCCGGACGCCACCCACAAACCCAACAACGGGATCGCCACGGTGAAGTTCTGGGAGTAGGCGCCCATGTGCGCCAAACCCTCGAGCTCGTAGCCAAGGATCTCGCCGTCTTTGGTACCGACCAGAGTGGCGGTGGCGACCCAGCCTCTTCCATGGATCGTCGAGCCGGTTGCCTCACGTCTGGTCTCAGTCCACTTGACCGGGCGATCGAGGTCCTTCGCTGCGAAACACGCCAAGATCTCATCGCTGTAGACATTGAGCTTGCAGCCAAACCCGCCGCCGACCTCGGGAGCGATCACGCCTACCGCGTTGGCGGCGAGGCCAAACGTCTTGGCGATCGCCCCGGCGAGGGCGTGGGGGATCTGCGTCGAGGAATAGACAGTGAATCGCTCGTAGCCGCCGTTCCATTGCGCCATGACTGCACGCGGCTCGATCGCGACAGGAGTCAACCGCTGGTTGATCATCTCCTGAGAGATGACGATGGCGTCTTCACGCTGTTTGGCGGCGTCGATCTTGGGCTTCTGCGACTCAAGCCCGAGAGCGGCCCAGTAGCCGTGGTAGGTCCAACTGTGGAGGATGTTGGAGTCGAGGTCGTCGTGGACCTTTACCTTGTCAGACGCTGCCTCTTTGAGGTCGACGATGGCCTTCAGCGGTTCGTAGTCGACCTGGATCGCATCGGCCGCATCGGCCGCCTGGCCAGCGCTCTCGGCGACGACCAGGGCAACCGCCTCACCGACGTGTTTGATCACACCGTCGGCCAACAACGGGCGCAGTTTGCCGATCGGAACCTGGGCAAGCAGGGGACCGAGGTGACGGACGTCGTCGATGGTGTAGATCGCGACCACCCCCGGCATTCCCTTGGCCATCGACGAGTCGATCGAATTGATGCGGGCATGCGCGTAGGGGCTCCGGGCGAATGCCATATGAAGCATGCCGACGGCCTTGACATCGTCGACGTAGGTGCCTTTGCCTTGAATGAGAGCGGGGTCCTCGCGGCGCTTGACGACGCCGCCCATGACACTGGTGCTGCTCATGCCATCACCTCCCATTCGGCCGGCGCCGGAGTATCACCGCGCATCTTGGCGGCGGCGTATTCGATCGCCTTGACGATGTTGTGGTAGCCGGTGCAACGGCAGAGGTTGCCCTCGATGCCTTGGCGGATCTCGTCCTCGGTCGGGTTGTTGTTCCGTTCGAGCAGTCCAACTGCCGACATGATCATCCCTGGAGTGCAAAAGCCGCACTGAAGGCCATGGCGCTCCCAGAACCCCTCCTGAACCGGATGGAGGTCGCCGTTCTGGGCCAGGCCCTCGATGGTGGTGATCGTGGCCCCTTCGGACTGGACCGCCAGCATCGTGCACGACTTGATGCTGACTCCGTTCACAAGAACCGTGCAGGCACCGCAATAACTGCTCTCACAACCGATGTGGGTACCGGTCAGATTGAGGTTCTCTCGGAGGAAATGGACCAAGAGGGTTCTTGCATCCACATCGCCACCGACGACTCGCCCGTTGACCGTCACTGAGACATGCAAAACATCCCTCCTCGACTCGTCGCAACGAGGAGAAACCTATCACTGTCGCCGCCACTGTGACGGCGGGATCGCATCTGTGTGTTCATCGTCTTTCTGCGTCCGCGCCCAGTGGCCTTCGCTCTAATCTCCCGCACCCATGGCGATGACGGCTGCACCGGTATCCGAGGTCATCGCATCCAGACGCCCGCGGCTTCGCCCGATCCTCGGCTTCTTCATCATCCTCCTATTAGTGGTCGGGTTGTGGGAGGGGTACAAGCTTCTGAGCGACGCCACGGGAGGGAACGTCCCTTTCACCGAGACCAGCTTTCCCGTCAGGGCCGATGACCGGTCGATGCCACACGTGACCCAGATCATCGGGAGTCTGTTCGAGCCCAGCCGCCGGGGCGCCGAGGAGTCGCTCGGAGCGTTCCTGCTCGCGGCGTCGTGGGTCACCTTCAAGGAAGCACTGGTCGGATTCGCCGCGGGTGGCATCATCGGATTCGGCCTAGGTCTGCTCTTCGTCCGCTCATCTCTGGCCGAGCGGGGTTTGATGCCGTGGGTCGTTGCCAGCCAGACCGTCCCCCTCCTGGCCATCGCCCCGATGGTGGTGCTGTGGGCGGGGAAGGCAAGCATGCCGTTGTGGGTGGCGGTTGCCGCCATCGCCGCGTTCCTGTCTTTCTTCCCGGTGACCATCAACACGGTCCGCGGGCTCAGATCACCCTCACCGACCGCGACCGAACTCTTCCGTTCGTATGCGTCGACCCCCGGACAGGAGTTCAGGAAGTTGAGAGTCCCGGCGGCACTCCCCTATCTGTTCACCGGCTTGAAGGTGGCGGCGGGAGCGAGCGTTGTGGGAACGATCGTGGGTGAGTTACCGAGCGGCCTGCCCGACGGACTCGGCCGTCAGCTGCTGACCTTCGCCTACTACTACTTGAGCGGCCCTGAGAAGCTGTACGCCGCGGTGCTCTTCTCAGCGCTCCTCGGAATCGTCTTCGTCTCCCTCGTTGCCCTGGCCGAGCGCCTGGTCATCCCCCGCTCCCGACGGATGCCGGCATGACTACATCCATGGTTGGCTTGAAGGGCGTCGGTAAGACCTTCAAAGGACGCAACGCCGACACCAACGCGTTGACTGCGATCGACCTGGCGATCGAAGAGGGGGAGTTCGTGTCGCTCCTGGGTCCGTCCGGCTGCGGGAAGTCGACTCTGCTCCGCATCATCGGGGACCTGACCCCTCCAACCTCGGGGGAGGTGACCGTCAACGGAAAGACGCCGGAGCAGGCACGCCGTGATCGGGACTACGGCATGGTCTTCCAGCAAGCCACCCTGCTCGACTGGCGCAAGGTCTTGAAGAACATCGCGCTTCCGCTCGAGGTGATGAACCTGCCTCCCGCCGAACGGGAGCGAAGGGCCCGTGAGATGTTGGATCTGGTCGAACTCGGCGAATTCGGCGAGCATTACCCGTGGCAGTTGTCAGGGGGTATGCAGCAACGGGTGGCGATCGCCCGGGCTCTGGCACTGCAGCCCTCCCTGTTGCTTATGGACGAGCCGTTCGGCGCCCTCGACGAGATGACCCGCGAGCGAATGCAGATGGAGCTGATGAGAATCTGGCAACAAACCCACACCACCGTGGTGTTTGTCACCCACTCGATCCCCGAAGCCGTGTTCCTGAGCACCAGGGTCGTTGTCATGTCTCCCCGCCCGGGAACCGTCGCGGGCATCGTCGACATCGACCTCCCCCAGCCGCGCGACTTCGAAACACGGGAGCACCCCCAATTCTTCGTCAAGCTAAATCAAGTCCGCGAGACCTTACGCGGCGCCGGGGTCGACTGATGGCCTGTCAATGACCCACTTGCGGAAGTGGGGGCCGCCGATACTTGTCTTTCTGGCGGTGCTCGTCGCCTGGGAGCTGTGGGTCAGAGTCGCCGGCATCCAGGGGTTCCTGCTGCCGCCACCGAGCGAGGTGATCACGACCCTGCGCCAGGAGTGGAGCGTGGTCTGGGCGGCGGGTTTCTTCACCCTCCGCGAGGCCCTGGGCGGGTTGATCGGCGGGACTGTGCTCGGTGTTCTGGCGGCCTTCGCCGCCTCCCGGTGGGTGGTCATTCGAGAAGGGGTCATGCCGTTCTACGTCGCTATGGGTGCCGCTCCGATCGTTGCCCTGGCCCCCATCACCAATCAGTGGTTTGGCATCACCAACCCGGTTTCGAAGATGACCGTCGTGGCAGTGATGGTGTTCTTTCCAGTGATGATCAACATGACGAGAGGGCTCGGCGACGTCGGAACCGACAAGCTGGAACTGATGAGATCGATGGCGGCCTCGGAGGGGGGAACCCTGCGGAAAGTGCGGCTCCCCAACGCGCTCCCTTACCTGTTCTCAGCCTTGAAGGTGGCTGTTGTCCTCTCGTTGATAGGAGCCATCGTCGCCGAATACTTCGGCGGTTCCCGCGACGCTCTGGGGGTCTATATCTCCCAGCAGGCCGGCCTCACGAGGATGGCGGAGGCCTGGTCGGGGATCGTGGTGGCGACCGCTCTGGGAGCCGGCCTGCAGTTGCTGATCGTGCTGGCCGAACGGCTGCTCATCCCCTGGCACCCGTCTTTACGGAGCTAGCTGGCCAACGCCAGAAGATGCTGCTGACGGGATCCGAAATTTGGTCAATGGGTCTCGCCTGGCACGTAATTCGGGCACTGGGTCCCGGTCCTCGAACGCCTGTGACCAAGTTTGGCGTAGGACGATCGCCTCTGACCAAATTTGGCGTGGACGAACGCCTCTGTTCGTCAGCGGCCAACTCCAGAAGATGGTGCTGCGAAACGCAGCCTTACCTGGCAACTCCTATCGTGACCTCGCCCGGTGCCGCGGTATCGGGCCTAAACCTGAAGGAGGAACCGAATGACCAAACGAAGGATTGAGTTCGCACTGTTGGTGGTGGTCGCCGTGATTCTGGCGGCCTGTGGCGGGGATGCCACTGAAACCACCGCTGGCGGCGAGACGACGACCACCGAAGCCGCCACCGGCCAACTCACGCCGGTAAGTCTGCAACTCCAGTGGGTCACCCAGGCTCAGTTCGCCGGCTACTTCGCGGCCATCGACCAGGGCTTCTACACCGATGCCGGCCTCGATGTCACGATCCTCGAAGGAGCCGTCGACATCGTGCCTCAGCAAGTGGTTGCCGCCGGCGGGGCAGAGTTCGGTCTTGCCTGGGTTCCCAAAGCGCTGGTCTCACGGGAAGAGGGCGCCGACATCGTCAACATCGGCCAGGTCTTCCAGCGGTCCGGGACGCTCGAGGTCTCATGGGCCGATGCCGGAATCACCGAGCCCGCCGACTGGGAGGGCAAACGAGTCGGCACCTGGGGATTCGGCAACGAATTTGAGCTCACGGCGGCGTTCGAGCTCTACGACGTGACGCCGGCCGAGGTCATCCAACAGCCATTCGACATGTCGCTACTGCTGAACAACGAGCTCGATGCGGCTCAGGCAATGACCTACAACGAGTACGCCCAGGTCCTCGAGCAAGAGAATCCCGAAACCGGGGAGCTCTACACCGCGGACGACCTCGCGGTGATCGACTTCAACGACATCGGGACCGCCATGCTGCAAGACGCCATCTGGGCCGATGCGGCCTGGCTGGCCGACAACGAAGCGACCGCCCAGGCGTTCCTCAAAGCCTCGTTCCAGGGGTGGATCTTCTGCCGTGACAATCCTGACGCTTGCGTCCAGATCGTCCTCGACCGCGGCCCGGCCCTCGGAACCAGCCACCAGGCCTGGCAGATGAACGAGATCAACGCCCTGATCTGGCCGTCTCCCGGCGGCATCGGGGTCATGGATCAAGGGTTGTGGGATCAGACGGTGGAAGTGGCAGTTGGTCAATCGGTGATCAGCGCCGACCCGGGCACCGACGCCTACCGGACCGATCTCGCCGAAGCCGCCGTTGCCGAACTCGAAGCCGAGGGCCTCGACGTCGCCGGCGAAGCCTTCGCCAAGACCACCATCACCCTCAACCCCGGCGGCGAGTAGAAGACAGAGAAACCGCGAACCTAAGGGGCCGCGCGGATAGGTGGTGATGTCGGGTCCCATCGGTCTCGCCAGTTGATCAGTTTGATGGTGATGATGATGGTGGTGGCGAGGCAGAGTTGGGCGTGGCGGTGGTAACTGTGCCGGTTGGTGTTGCGGCGGAGTTGGCCATAGTTGGAGAGCCAGGAGTTGGTGCTTTCGACGATCCAGCGAAGCCC
>DATLEZ010000035.1:0-4784 GCA_035525055.1 Acidimicrobiia bacterium
GTCTCGTGGCTTGTCACGAGGTCGCTGTACGTGCCCACGCCAGTGAGCCGGCCTTCTTCCACGAACAGCACCCGGTCGCAGTTCCGGACAGTCGAAAGGCGATGTGCGATGAGGATGATTGTGTGCCGTGCCCTGAGATTCTCGATCGCTGCCATGAGTTGAGATTCGGTTGCGTTGTCGAGTGCTGAGGTTCCCTCGTCGAAGATCAGCACGGATGGCCTCCTGTAGAGCGCCCGCGCGATAGCGATACGCTGGCGCTGACCACCCGAGATGCGGATGCCGCCTTCTCCTACTGTGGTATCCAGACCGTCGGGTAGAGACGTCACGAAGCCAGAGAGTTGAGCGAGTTCCACAGCCTCGTTCACGGCCTCATCGTCGATTTCGTCGTCCGGAAGTCCTAACGCGATGTTGCGCCGGAGGGATTCGTCGATGAGAAAAACCATCTGTGGAACGACGCCCAGACTCTGTTGCCACGCCCGAGCGTGCTGCTGGAGATCCTCACCGTCGATCCTGATGCGGCCGCTCGTCGGTTCGAGGAGACCAGCAATCAAATCGACGAGGGTTGTCTTGCCGCCGCCAGTAGGCCCGCAGATGCCGATCTGCTCACCGGACCGGATGACGAGGTTGATAGTCGTGAGAACGTCAGCATGGGTGCCTTCGTACCGAAAGCTCACGTCCTCGAGAACGATCTCATCCAATAGACCCAGGGGCTCAACCTGCATGGGCGGGTCAGGCAGCGCTTCGATTACCCGCAGATCTGCATGGAGCTCATCGAGTGGCGCCGCCGAGAATCGGATGCTGTTGAGTCCGGCGATGATCTTCTGGACCGAGGGCAGCAGACGCAGACCGGCGTATGCGAACAGCGCGAGCTTCGGCAGCGTACTCACCGGACTCCCCCCGGCGAGGATCGTGATTGCGAAGAACACCAGGATGAGTCCTACGAGAACGAGCTCAATCGTGACGCGAGGAACCTCGAAGAGGGTGTCGCGAACATATGACGATCGCGCCAGATGTAGGCGACTCTGGGAGTATCGGCGGGTGAAGTACCGTTCCCGACCGAGGATCTTGATGTCGCGGATACCGTGGAGCGACTGCTGGAATGTTGCCAGGGTTTCTTGATGCATGTCGTGGGAGATGCGACCGACGCGCTTCAATTTGGGTTGTACGAAGAAGAGCAAGAGTACGGCTGTCCCGCCAACGCACAGGACGGCGACGGCAGTGGCGGCAGGCGCAACCAACACCAGCAGGACCAGCAGCGCGAGGGTCAAGAATGTCTCGGCCGCCACCCGCACCATCGGTGTGAACACAGAGTTGACGAGCTGCTGGACAGCCAGGTAGCCATTTCGAATGAATACGGCCGAATTCCGAGTCAGGTGACTCGCATACGGCTGACGCATGTAGCCCGCTACGAGCCTGTTCGAAAGTCGGGCTCCGGCGCCTTCGGCGACCCGCCTTTGGATGTACACACTTCCGATCTGGATGGGCGTACGTATCACGAAGAACGCCGCCATGGCCACGATCAGCCCAAGCAAGAGAGCGCGGTCGGACAGGTCGGTGGCTATCCCCCTCACATCGCCGAGAATTGGTAGCTCGATGTCTCCGGTCGGGTCGGCCACCAACCCGATCAGAACGTATACGAGGGCCGCTCCCAGCATCTCGAAGGCACTCACGACCAGCGCCAGCAGAACGAGCATGATCCATCGTCCGCGCTGATCGCGGCCGATGAGGTCCAGCGCCTGCCCGACTGTCGTAAGCACGTCTCAGGGTCCCCTCACTACCTGAAGGCAGGCTACCTGGCGGAATATCCAGTTCCATCGTGTGGGTGAAGGCCGCCGACGCGTAGGGAGACGCCGGATTCTCGAGCACTCGACAGCTTGATCACCCCGAAAGACAGGGAGCTCCGTCGATCGTCGCCGAGGTTCCCGGTACGACGTTCAGCCACTGGATGTTGTCACACGTGAGGCTCGTCCGTTCCAACACGTAATGTCCCGGAGCTGTCCCCCCGTTCGTAGCGTTGTTGATGACGAACCTCGCGATCTGGACGTCTGAGAACCTGACTGTGCCCTCGGTTTGGTGCCGCAGGATTTCAACCTCGCTGGCGGTGCCACTCGTCATCGACCATCCCACGGCATGGACGATGATTCGCGACACATGCACGTTTCGATACTCGTAGACGTTCGTGTAGGCACCGTGCGCAATCTGATCCCCTCGGAACCCGTCGACGATGTGGATCTGATGGTTGTTCTGCCACACGAAGATCCCGTGACACGACGAGAGGAACGTGGCGTTGTTCTCAAATCTCCAGCTCCACGGTTGCTGTACCGGCCCCTCGGGCCATCCGAAGCCGGAACAGTTCTTCACATGAGAGGGGCGAATGTTCCGCGCCACCGAACCCCGAATCCCATTGCCGGTCCCGGCGCCGAGAGAGTAGGCCGTGAGGTTGAACCCGCGATCGTCTCCGATGTTGTTCGTGATCGTATCGACGAGCGCCCTGTCGATGATGATGTCGTTCGAGTTGTTCACAGGATCGGTGAGTGCCGTGGGCGGGTCCCACCAGAAGCCTTCGCCGGCGATGTTCTTGGCGATCGTGTCGCGGAACGTGATGCCGTGGGAACCGTGAGGAACGTACGCGCGATTGGTCGAGTTCTTGACGACGACCCCTTCTACGAGAGTGCCTCTCGAGCCGTCGCCGACGAGGTGCCAGTGAAGGGGGTAGTGGCCCAGCTCGCGCTTCGGTTGCAGGTCGATTTCGACAAAGCGGATGGTCGAGGGCAGCGAGCCTGTCATGAACATGATGTCGCCGGATCCGAAGATCTCGATGTCGCGTTCCAGGTTCTGCACTCTGCCATCGTCCGACCACGTCGACGTCGGTGTTCCCTGCCAGTCTGCCGACGCTCCATGGTGGAACATCAGTCGTGCTCCGTTGCGGAACTCGATCGAATCTCCGGGACGCAGCACGAGGCGTTGATTCATGACCGTCGTGTCCTGCGCCACGACGAGCCTCAGCGGCCCCGAGCCGGAGATTCCTGTGAGCACGGTCGGAGGCGATGTCACGGGCGGAGCGCTCGTTACCGGCGGTGCCGTAGTCGGAACTGAGGAGGTCGTCAGGGAGGTCGTCGTGGTCGGTTCTACCGGAACTGGCGTCGTCTGGGCGGTTGAAGGCGTGGCAGGCTCCGTCGAGGTGGTTTGCCCGTCTTCTGAGTCCGTGGTGGTCGACGCGTGCGCGTGTACTGCAAGTGTCCCATCGGGAACACCGATCGACCCGTTGGAAGTAATCGGGTGATCGGCATGAACCGAATGGTTGGTGGCGACCGAGGAAGCGGTTGCCTGCGACACACCGTCGACGACGGTTGGCCTCGGAGTGGCAGTCACGAACGACACGACGGTCATGACACCGAGGGTGACGACAACCCCCGCGATCAGCGAGAGTCGTCCGATCAGGGTGGGACTCTGGAGGTTCGATTCGAGCATGGAGGGACTCCGGATCTGAGTTGGCTCACTCGACCGGCGGCCGGGTGAACCTCGAAAACCTCTTGATGGGAACGTGAGCGAGGAGTTGGGACCTGTTGCCTTCGGACACCACCGGGGCGACTCGAAGTCACTCGGCGGGTCTGTTGAAGAAGCATCGACCACTTGCACGGTGCCTTGAGTCCTATCAAGGATCCAGAGAGCCGGGTCGTTTCGTGTCCCGCGACTGAGCGGGCCGGAATCTCTGGTCACGCCTCACGGAGCCGTCCACCACGAGAGCCGACGACGATGCACGCGACCAACGCCACAATGAGGGCGGCTCCTGTTGCCAGCGCAGCCTCGAGGGGATCGGTGCGCAGACCCGCCACGCGGCTGGCGACATACACCACTGCGAGGTGGAGCATGATGGACATCGTCGAGGGGATGCGCGCCCTGGCCGAGCCTGGGAGGGAGCGGGCGATCGGTTCGAGTGCGAGGATCGCCAAACACCCGCTCGCACCGATGACTGATGCGCTCCTGCCCTCACCTCCGATCACCGCGACCCAGATGAGGAGGCCGACTGCGACATGCGATCCGATGACACCGAGAGTGGCGAGTCGGAACGGCCACGCGAGTACCGCGATCAGCGCGATCGCCCCGAGCAGCAGTCGGGCTTCCTCGGTGTCTGGCACGGTCGCGAACACACCGGCGACGCTGACGGCGAAGAGGACCGGCCCGAGCATCGTTCGCCAGTGTTCGCGATCAAAGGATGCGGCCAAGGGGGCGCCGGCCGCGATGGACGCGAACGCGAGCCACCTCACCCATTCGGGACCAGGGAGGTTCGTGTCGAAGGCGACCAGCCAGGCACCGGGAGCCGCCACGAGCGCCGGGAGGGCCGTGATGCGTCGGGTGGAGCGAAAGATCGAGCCTGCGAGTGCCAGCAACGCCAGCCCTGTGAGTCCGGACGGTGGCACCGGACGAACCGTCGCCAGCCCGGCGAGTGACGCTGCTACGAACAGGATTCCCGCGACAGGCGCGGGCTCGTCCCGCCACCGTCGCCACACCCAGCCCGCCAGGATCCCTGCGGCGAGGGCGACAACCCCGAAGCGCGCGCCCATCACAAATTGTGGGGTCCGGAAGACCTCGAGAGCGGATGGAGACATCAACGGGACCGTGGCTCGGGACCGCGATTGGGCCGCTTTCCCTGACAGGTTCCTTGCCGTCCGGAGGTCCTGGGCGCGGTGGAACGGCTCAGTTCTCAGCCGGCCGCTGGAAGACGCGCCCGTCCTGGGCTCCGAAGTCCCAGACGTCGATGTCGGGGGGCGTCACCTCGAGCA
>DATLEZ010000036.1:0-13439 GCA_035525055.1 Acidimicrobiia bacterium
GTCCGGGGCGTAGCGCATGTAGTTGTCGGGGAGCCTGTCGTATGCGGGATCGTCCTTGTCGTACTTGACCGCCTGGCCTGCCCGCACCATCTTGTTGACGTGGCGGTAGTAGTTCATCGACGTGGCGCCGTACAGATCGGCACCGCGCCGGTGGGTGACATCGGCCAGGTTCTCGTGGTGATAGAGGGCCGGCCACCCCGTACCCCACATCATCGACAGCATGTGGCAGGCAGGAACGTCGCACTCCCTGTGGAAGAAGGACACTATCCGTGACAGCACTTCGCCGCGGGTGAGCCCCGGATCCTCACTCCAGCGAGGATTGAGATAGGGCACGCCGAGCAGGAAGTCGACCATCGCCGGGGCGAACCGGAGTTTGTATTGCGACCACTTCGGCACCCGCGGCGTCAATGCGACGCTGTTGACGACGAGGCTCGACACCTCGACCAGACCGGCAAAAAGGCTCATGGTGAAGGTGGTCGCCCCCAGGCAGTGGCTGATGACATGGATCGGCCTGTCGCCGATGTGTTTCCGCATCTCGGCCACGGCCGGGGGAAAGTCGTAGAGGGCGACGTCGTCGAGTGTCCATCGGTGCTTGAACAGGTTGTACGAGTGGCGTTGGCTCATCCGGTAGTCGAGACACCACACGTCGTTGTAGCCCCGGTCGAGCAGATGGGTGACCAGATTCTCGTGCTCGGGCATGATGAACATGTCCGTCGAGGTGGTGAGACCGTGGATGACCATCACTGCATCGTCGGCCGCACCCCGGGAGAACCGGAGGAACGAGAGTCCCAGCCCGTCCTCCGTCTCGAACCAGTGGGTCTCGACGTCGGCGTCCTTCACGCCCTCGAGCGTGTACATCGAAATCTCACGCATCAGCGAGGCCTGGCGCACGGTCGGACGGGTGGACCGAGACGCCTGCGTTGTAGGGGGCGTTGGGGTCGATCTTCGCCAGGCGCACAGGGTCGCGGCCGGTGCGGGTGTGCATGTACCGGTACGAACCGGTGTCGATGCAGTTCTGGTCGAGGTCGTCGGCGATCCGGGCCAGCAGCGAGTCAGTCATGACTTCGGGGTCGATGCCGACGTAGAACAGGAACTCGACCCACCGTTCGTTGTCCGGGTCGCCCTGGGCGAGATAAGGCGACTTGATGCTCTTGACATAAAGTGTGAGGAACGTAAAGCAGCGAAACCGCGTGCGGTAGTCGACCATCATCTCCCACAGCAGGCGGAACTGCTCCTCGTAGATGCCGATGGGCGAGATCACGACTAGGAAGCGCTGCGGGTCGCCGACGGTGGCATCGAGGATCTTCTCGGTGAAGAACTCGGCGTTCTTGACGGTGGCGTACTTCGGCGACATCACGACGCCCGCCATGCCGGCCAGCTTGACCGCCTTGTCCACCTTCTCGGGCAACCTGCCGGCGAGCCAGCCGAGCCGGTGGAGACCCCCATAAGCGACGCTCTCGAGGCTACGTCTGGCGAGCGAAGGGTCGGCGTCCCGGTAGACCGAGAAGGTGCCCATCTTCACGCTCTTACCTGACGCCATGGGGAAATCGACCCACAGCCCACGCAGGAACTGAGCGTCTTCGGGAGGCTCGGCGCACAGGTCGCGGGAACTTGCGATGAACCCGGCGAGCTCCCGATAGCGGGTGTCGTCGTTGCGCCAGTAGGTCTTGTACTTGTCGGTGGCGATGATGGTGAGCGTGATCTTGGTGATCACGCCGTGACGACCCAACCCCATCAGCAGACGATTGAAGTCGTCCACCCCGTCGGAACGGTCAACGACATGGACCTCGCCGTCCCAGTCGACGTATTCCAGACGCTGGACGATGTCGACGAACAGCCCGTACTTGAAGGATGAGGCGGTGATCCCACCCACCGAGGCGAAACCGCCGACCGTGATGTGGGCGTGGTCGCCTATGACCGGCAGCCCGAGACCGAGGGTGGCCAGGTGGTCGTCGACGTCTGCCGACGGCGTGCCCGACCACACCGTTGCGGTCAGCGCCTGCTCATCGACCTCGATCACGCCGTGGAGCTTGTCGGTGAGCAGGACGGCACCACCGATCGGCGTCACGAGATCGTTGCTCGAATGACCTTTACTGCGCACGGTCAGCACCTGGCCCAGCAACGCGCACTCCTTCACACACCGAACGACGTCGTCGGTGGTCTGCGGGACGTAGAACTTGAGCGGTAGCCGGGGTCCGCCGTGGGGATCGCCGATGCGGTCCCAGTCGTAGGCCAGCGAGTCGATCGAGTCGTGGCTGAACGTCTCGTGCTGGTTGATCTCCTTGCGCCAGTCGGTCTGACCCTTCCGCCGTGCGTCGCTCATGGTGCGCTTTCTGGTCGAGCGGCAGGAGGCGCCGCTGTCTGGGTTTCGTCGTAGTCCGGCTCGAGCCGCCTGCGCAGTGCCTCTCCGAGCGCCACATAGCCGTCGAGGATCTTGCCTTTCAGGAAGAGCAGGGCCACCGGTGCAACGGGTCCGTGCGCCACCTCGGCCTGAACGAGGAGCGTGCCGCCTTCGGGTGTCGGCACAAGATCGAAGGTCCTGTCGACGTCCATGAACTTCTCGAACAGGTTGCGGCTGCGCCAAGCCAGTCGGTGGGGCACATCGACGGGGGACACGTGCTGGTGCACCTTCCTGCGGCGTCGGCCGAGCTGGAGCGTCATCGCCACCCACTTGCCTTCGCCGAGGGGGCCGTCAGCAGACGACAGGGTAGGGTTCCACTCCGGCCAGGCAGCGACATCGACCAGGGCCTGCCACACCGCATCGGGAGTGGCGCCGATCGCCGTCTCGTGCCGAAGCTCTACACCCACTAAGCGTCTCCCTCATCGATATCCGTCGGCTGTCGCCCTGCCCGAAGCGCGGCCGTCCGCCGGTTGTGCCGGGGATCAAGCCTAGGTGTCCCCAGCAAGAGTTGTCCCCGCCGGATCGGTGTCAACCCGACGCTCTCGCAGTGCGGAACCTCCGAACTGCTCAGCTAGCGCGCCCCCACCGCGCCCCAGCGCCCTTGTCCAGATGGCAGAGCCGATCAGAAGGGCCAGAACAGGCAGTGACAAAATAGGGTGGGAAGTGGGCGCTACAGGGTTCGAACCTGTGACCTCTGCCGTGTGAACGCGAAGCGCAAACCTCCGGTTACCACCGGTCCTTGCCAAGTAGCCCGTGATAGCTGGCTTCTTGGTGCGTATCGCCGCCGGTCGCTGCGAAGTGTTTCGAGTCCTCATGTGGTCGCGATGTGGTCGCGGCTGCCGGTAACAAGACAACGGGAGCACACGCTAGGCGCAGCCCCGCCGACGCGCCCGAGGTCCTCACCACTCCCGGGGGGCAGGCCGAGTGGGCTGCTAGGCGTGGACTGGCCCTCAACCCCAATGGTACGGGTCTCGCAGACCGTGAGGCCGGAATCTTCGGAGGGCTCCACTCCGACACTCGAGATCAGCTCGCTGGAGGCGCCGGCGACGAACTGAAACGGATCCACTCTCTACGCAGCTCCACCGAGCAGCGCTTGAAGATCGTTGCGAACCACCCTCACACTCCGCGGTCTTTTGGCGCCGCATCCAGCGAGCCTGATTGGTCATCGATGATGAAGATCCGCCGTGATCACGCGGGGGCGGAGTCGTTTGGTGGGTCAGATGCGGCGTCGGAGCCAGTTCTGTTCGAAGAGGAGTTTTCCCAGGTGCCAGCGGCGGGAGGGTCGGTGAAGGGTGATCTGCGGGACGGGTTCGGCGAAGAAGTCGCCGGCACCGAAGCCGGCTCTGCCACTACCGGTCTCGATGAAGCATTCGCCATACCCGTCGAAGGAGACGGGTTCGCCCTTGCCGGTGATGATGTGGGCGATGTTGTAGGCGACGACTTCCGCCTGGCGTTCGGCGAATACTCCTGCCTTGGGGAGCGGCTTGCCCATCTTGAGGGGTATACCGGTGACATCACCGATGGCGTATAACCCCGGGAAGCGGGTTTGGAGGGTGTGACGGTCGACCGGAACCCACCCGGCGTCATCCACCAGGCCTGCGTCGCGGACCACCTGTGGTGCCCGGTGGGGCGGCACATAGGCGAGCACGTCGAAGCTCGCGGTGGCGCCGTTGGCGAAGGCGATGGTCTTCCCTGACGCGTCGACCTCGGTCACCTGGTGTTGAGGGCGGTAGGTGATACCTTGGTCTTCGACCATCCGGCGGACCTGGGCCGACACCTCGGGGCCGGTGACACCCATCGGGCCCGGTTCGGCGGCATACAGGTCGACCTGGGTGCTTTCACCGATACCGCGCCTACGGCAGTGATCGCGGAGGAGCATCGCCGCCTCGTAGGGGGCTGCCGGGCATTTGTAGGCAGGTGTGGCCGTCAAGACGACGATCTGTCCTCCATGGAAATCGGCGAGGGCGAGGCGGAGGCTCTCGGCTCCAGCCAGGGTGTAGAAGTTGTGACCGCCTTCGGCCAGGCCGGGGATGGTCTCGGGGGCCAGCTCCACCCCCAGCGAGACGATGAGATGGTCGGCCTCCAAGTCCCTGGCGACGCCGCCCAGCCGACGCGACAGCGGGTCATCCCCATTGGGATGCTCTACGACGCGGACGCGGCGGGTGTCCGGGTCGATCCGGCTGATCTCCCCGAGGATGACCTCGATGCCCTTCTTGGCGAGGCGGTCGAGGGGACGGGATATCTGTCGGGGTGTCCGCTTTCCGGTCATCAGCCACAGCAGCGAGGGGGAGAACAGATGATCCCGCAGTCGATCGACGATCACTACCCGGTGCTGTTCGGGGAGTCTCTTGCGCAGTGACCTGGCGGCTACCACGCCGCCCACCCCGCCACCTAACACCAGCACGGCTGTCCGGTCGGTCATGGTCGGCCTCCAAGGTTGGGGCGGTGAGCCGCCACGGGGTGCCGTCTTGCGGTGGTGTCTCGCATCGCGGCCTCAGAACACCAGGACCCGGTTGGCTTGCTGGGTCCAGTCGGTCAGCTCCTCCATCGTGCTCCGACGACAACCCTCAGCCAACTCCACCTCGGTGATGCCGCGGGCATCCATGCAGGTGCCGCACACCCCGACCTTGCCACCCCGCCGGGTCACCGAGCGGAGCATCAGTTCGAGGTTGTAGTAGCCCTGCGGCACCTTCTGGCCGGACTTGGCGCATGCAGCAGCGTCGCCGATGAGGAACACGTCGACCTCTTCGCCGCTCCGCTTGGCGAGCGAGCAGGCCAGCCGCAGGCCGTTATAGCTGCGCTCCGTTCCGTAGGGGCCATCGTTGAGGATGACTAGCGTCTTGGTCGGCTTCGGTTGTGTCATCGGCCCACCCCCACTTCGACCCCGAGACCGGCCGCTCGCCAGTCGGCGACGCCGTCCTCCAGCCGTTTGGCGACGAATCCGTGATCGGAGAGCAGGTCAACGGCATCGAGGGCCAACACGCAATACGGGCCGCGGCAATACGCCACCACCTCCCGATCTCGGGGCAGCTGATCCAGGTATCCACTCAACTCTTCGAGCGGCACCGACACCGCCCCCGGGATGTGACCCGCCGCATACTCCTCCCGGGGCCGCACGTCCAGCACCGTCACCTCGCCCCGGGACACCCGGTCCAACAGCTCGACACGCTCGATCGGTTCCATCGCCCCCCTCGACTCGAGGAACTCCCGACGAACCTGCTCCACCTCGGCCAACCGTGATTCGGCCAGTCCCCGCAACGCCCCAAAGAAGCTGCACACCCTCTCATCCGCCAGCCGGTAGGTGACGAACAGGCCTTCCCGTTCGGCTTCGACCAGCCGCGCCGCCCGCAGCACCTGGAGATGATGCGACGTGTTGGGAAGGCTCTGACCCGCCTGCCTTGCCAGCTCCTCGACCGTACGCGGTCCCTGACACAGCAGGTCCAACAGCTCGAGACGGCGGGGGCTCGCCACCGCCTTTCCCACCCGGGCGAACTGCTCGTACACCGCATCCTTGAACCGCCTCGACGGCATCCGCCTTGTTCTCCTAATCAAACAACTATTGGAACAGCCTACGCCACCTGCACGATCTCGTGCAAATCGCCCAGTTAGGCCACGGACCGCCCTTCCCATCCCACAGAACGACACGGCGGTCGTTTGTCGAGCCTCGGATTGGCCCAGCCGGCCGAGTCGTGCACGAGGGACACGTTCTGCCACACGTTGCTCGCAATTGGAAGTGGCCCCCGAGTTAAAACCCCCACTGACCAGGGGCTTCTGTGAGTGGGCGCTACAGGGTTCGAACCTGTGACCTCTGCCGTGTGAAGGCAAAAAGCGGTGTTTCCTGTCACATAGGCCCGATAGGCTCAAACCCCATTCCGCCCGTTGTTACCTGGCGATTCTTGGTACTGGTGCGCGGGTATGGATAGTGATAGTCTGTCATGTGTGAAGCACTGGGGAAGCACTGGCGAACCACGCCGGACCCCGGAGCCACAGGAGGTATTTGGAATGGTGGCAGTTCACAATGATGGTGTCTGGGTTCGGGACCCGGACCAACCGCTTTTCGAGTTCATGTTCCTGTTGTTCGGTGCCGACGCTCTCAGATCGTTCTTCGCTCCGCTGATCGAGACGCTGAAAGAGCAGCCGGCGTTAGTCCTCGCAATCGAAGCATGGGACGCAGAGTCGAACCTTGTCGAGGATGCCCCGCAAGCTGACGGCTTGTTAGGGACCGCGGCTGCCGAAGCGAAACGGATCGCCAGAGCCCTGACGGGTGCCTACACCGGAAAGGGAGAGGAATGACCACCACGACCGAAACTCCAACCCACCGACCGGCGACGTCCCTCGAAGAGTTCTCGCTTGAGGTCTTTGTCGATCGCGTGATCGACCAACTCCAAAGCTGCGGGTACAAAATCAACCAGCTCGAGAACGAGTATTACCGCGAGGTTCGGACCGCGATCGAGCAGCCCTTCACCGATGACGGTCCACTGATGGCGAAGCTTCTAGCCGCGCGGGCGGTCGAGCGTGTGCTTTTCGGTGGCAGGGATTGGGGTCAGGAAGACCCACCCGAGAACGGTCCGCTAGGTTTGGCGATCGACGCCTACCTGGCCGCTCACCTTCCGATCGTGAAGGCGCAAGAGCCGCGGTGGTATCAGGGCGCGGTTCTCGGCAAGGCGGAGTGAGGAGAAAGATGGCCCATCGAGCGAAGAAACTGAGTCGGCTGATTCGGCACACTGATGCCGGTCTCCAAGGAAACTACGCCGGCAGTTGCATTGCCTGTATGCAGCCAACCGATACCGGCTTGAGCGTCACAGGTGAACCGGAATGGCACGCCGCGTTCCTCTTGAATATCGGCATTCCTAGGAATGAGGCGATTGCCATCGTCGAAAGATGGCCGGCGCCTGATGAATCCGACGACAGGTTGAGGGTCTACCGAGTCTGCGCGGCTTGCGCTGCCAAGGGACGGTTTCCGAAACCACAACTGGCGATCGACGGAGGGAACGTTCCGAACATCGGACAGCCGTAAACCCGATCTTTCCCTCCCCCAACAAGGGAAGCGTGAAAGGCGCCCTCAGGGGCGCTTTTCCGCGTGGGCCTTACCTCGGTGCCAGAACCTCGCGAAAAACGGCCCTGGCGTCAGCTACAACACGGCAGGTTGGCTTACAAACCCTCCACGAGGTTCGTCACCGATGCGAGGATCGTGGCGTACTGCAAATCCTGTTGCAGGTCGTTCGTCGGTGAGTTGACGTTGATCGTCGGACCGTAGTACGACACTCCGCCGCCGCCACTCACTCCCGCCCGATGGGTTGGGAGGATCGTCTCTCCACCGTGTGCAAGGATCATCTGCGGACTGCCCATCGGACCGGGGACTACCCCGCCACGATCAAAGGCGCCTACAGGGAGACCTTGACCGCCACTGATCCCCATCCCCTCGGGGATAACACCTTGCTCCAGCAGGTTGATCTGACGATTGATGATGGTCGTGGTGACCGTCATCCCATCCAACAGGCCGAGCGTTTCGAGAAGGGTCCGGGCGGCATCGTCCTCAATTCCGAGGGCTTGCGCCACTGCGTCGATCGACGCTTCGGCGTTGGTTCCAAACTCACCGAACGCCACCTCGGCCTCAGCGGTAGCCAAAGCCAGCTCGATCTGCGCTAGCGCAAACTCCTCGGAAGCCTGACCGTGCTCCTCGGCGGCGGTGCCGACCGCTTCATGAGCCTCTGACAATCGGGTGAGGGCGGTATGGGCGGCGAGGACCGGGTTAATCATCCCCGCTAGGAAAGTCGCCAACCCGACCAGCTGTGCATGGTGATGCCTGGTCGCGTCGCCGGCCAACCGTTGCGCCGTCGAGAGACGATTGACCGGGGTTACCGCACCGTCGACCGCTGGGGTCAGATCGTCCTTAGTGGCGTCGGCCATGAACCGGAGCGCCGCGGCCGTCTCGGAAGCTTCCCCGCCGGTGTCTTCCATCGCATCGGCGACAAGACCCAAAAGCAGCCGGAGGTCCTCGAATCCCGGGAGCACAAAATTGAGAAACCCGGTATCACCCAACGTCCTCTGAAGGTCCTCGGAATCCCCTCGCAGGTCTCGCGTCTTCTCCGAAGTGAACTCCGCGACGGTCGCAAGGTCCCCTAACGACTCTTTAGCCCCGTCGATTATCGGCCGGAAAATATCGGCCCACGTTTCGGCTGTGTCGGCAGTCGTCGCCTCTAGTTCCTTCTGCGCGGCGATAGCAGTCCCGGCTCGGTCCTCGTAAGCCTTGAGGGCATCGGTCGATCGCTCAGTGACCAACTCGAGAGTCACCTGCGCCTTCGCTTGCTGGAGGGCGGACCCGGTGAGCCCGTCCATGCCTTTCTTTGTAAGGCGGGCCTGTATGTCGGCCTGGGAAATCTTGACGCCAAGCTCGACCAGACCCTCAGTCTCACCAAGTAAAGCCTTCGTCAATCGCAACTGTGCGTCTTCGGCGTCGATCGTCCCCGAGGACCATTCCGAGAGGGAGTTGGCAACGGTCAAAATCTCCTGCGACATGCCGAAAGCTTCCTCACGCACAAAGCCCATCGGAACCAGAAGGTCCTGGGTTTTGGCGATGAGACCGAGCATGGCAGTCTCACCGATCCCGAAAGCCTCATTGTTGGCGTCCGACCAAGCGCGAGCATCATCGGCCATATCCCCGAACACGACGTCGGCCATCCGTTCGGTGGCTTCCATCTTCTGACCAAGCTGGTCTAGCTCACCTATCGCCACGGCCAGCCCAGCGCCCACCGCCAACAAGGCGCCAGTAGCGAAACCTTTGAGTTTCCGACCGACGTTCTCAGTGTTCCGACCCAACAGATCCAGTTGACCGCTACTCGTCTTAGCTGAATCACCAATCTGCCCGGTAGCGGTCGCCGCCTCCCGGGCTTCTTTTCGATACCCAGAGGTCGATAGCTCGAGGATGACCTGCAGTCGTTCAGAAGCCATCAGGCGAATGTCGGGGTCGCAAGCCCGCTGCCGGCCAACTTCCCGATGCTCTTCGGCTGGCGGTCGACGCCGCTTGCGACGAACCCGTAAGCCCAAACTTTGACCGTGCCGGTTCCACTCCCAACCTCAAACGAAACGCGAAATTGGGGAGGTCGGGTGTAGAGCTTCGATGCCAGGCCATCCAGCACCACAATTACGTCCTCGTTGGTGCCGGCGCCGTCCGTGGTCGGAAGCACCGCCGACGGAACCCAACGCACGCCAGGCGGCAATGTGGGCGGCGTCGCGACCGTCGAGTGAAGCCAGGCGAGCCGGCGCGGATGGATCAGCACCGACCCGACGATGTTCTTCCAGGCCGTGCTCGTGGTGCTCAGACATTCCATCAGCTTCGGCCAGAACTCGGCCACCGTCGGGGTGGCATCTGTGTAGGCCACGCTCGTGATGCCGGTGACGTTCAACAAGCCCAACAGGGTTTGCCCGGTGCCGAGCCCGGAGACCAGTTGGCTGTCCAAAATTTCGGCATAGGCGGCGCCCAATTCGATCGCGATCACCTCGTCCAACTCGGGGCCGGAACGGAGGAAGGCTTGCCTCGAAAGGTCGACCTGACCGGCGATGGTCCGCACCGGATGATCGAGTAATTCCGTAACCGGATCGGTCTCGGAGACCGCCGCGTTCTCGACGTGCCCCAACACGGTCGGCCCGGTCCCCACCTTCGGCTCCTCGACAGTCATACCGAGTTCCGGCAACGGCACACCCTGCAGCAACGGCGCCACCGCCGACCGGGCCCTCACCGACCGGGCGAATGCCTTGGCGACCCGAGCCGGAGCGCCGGTCGGCACGAAGTCGCCGCCATCGGTGTCGGTCGTGGTCAGAGCGGCGCGAATAGCCATCGCGCTTGTCAGACGGGAACGCGCAGCCTTGGTGCCGATGCCGGTGGACGTATCCACGTTGCCGAGCGCCGTCCCGATCAGGTTGCTGTCATAGCCCATCGAATTCTCGTTACTCGGCCGCCGGTAACCGGCGTCGATGTCGCGGGCAACGGACCGTTCCTCTTCCGCCACGGCCAACAGATCGGCGAAATAACTTCTCTCGGCGTATACATCTTTCAACTTGGGAACCTCTCAATTGTCGAAACCCCGGTGGGGGCCGGGAGAACCTTCATGCCCGACCCCCACCCCGAACCGGAGACTGCGAGCCATGAGCGAACTCAGCCTCTCACCCTTACCTGGTATCTCGCGTGTTCTTCGACCGCCACAGCGAATTGACAACTGTCCCCGGCTCCAAGTGGTGCTCATCCTCGAACTCCTGCACCACGATCTGAGCCCCTTCGCTGTCCGACGTGACGAACCGCCAAACCAAAGCCTCAAGCAGTCGCAACCTCAACTGGGACCGCTCACGCGCCCTGGCCCGAGCTTCCTTCACCGCTCCAGGATTCGCCCGACGCCACTCAGCCAACCGGCGCCTCACACAACGCTTACACGTCGAACGGTTCGAGACGTAGAACTCACCAGGCTCGCCACACTCCGAGCAGCGACGGGGGGGAGGCCATGCGGTCACAGACCACGGCCCATGAGAGAGTCATCGCAATCCGGGAGAAAATTTCCCGCTCTCTCTTTTTCCCGGCGGTAGTACTCCGCCCTTCGGGTCTGTTTGGTCTTCCTCGTCGCCGCGTAATGGCAGAGCCGGCACCACGACGACAGGCCATCGCGGGTCGCCCTGTTGCGAGGAAAAGCCGAGACCGGCTTGGTCTCGCCGCAATGACGGCACACCTTCACGGCCGGCACCCGGGATTTTCTTCCCGGGCCAGGACAGGAGGCCGTCTTGGCCGATTCGCCCGTATCCGCGGCTCCCCCCCTCATGCTGCGCCTTCCTCAGAGAGAGAGAGCACAATCACCACGACCTCGGAAACCGGTCCTCCGGTTCCTCCGGCTCCGGCTCCGGTTCGGGTTCAGGTGTTCGATTCTGAACACCTGGCAGACTCCGCACCCACTCGCCATCCACAAACCCGGGCGGCATCCGGCCCTCAACCCTCCTAGAGCCACGTCTCGGCCCGCCACGGCGCCACGCAGCCACTCGACACCTGGAACCGGGGCAGAACCGCCGGCGACTTGAACCGGGCGGCAAAGAGCGGCCACAGTTGTCACAGTTCACGGTCTCCCCGGCGTCGTGTGACAGAGAGAGAGAGGCAGAGAGTTAGTCTTTTGGGCATCAGACTTGTCCCGAGACGCGACCCCCCCGCCCTCTTAGGTCTGGCCGTCATCGCTCTGACACCCGTTCGAGCATCAATTTGAAGAGCACGTGTCGTCTCTCTTCGATGTTGCTCGGCAAGCTTCCGACCCAGCTCAAATCCCGATTCACTTGCGGGAGGCAGGAATGAAATGCCGCGACAACCTCGTCGCCGGTTTGACCCTCCCACGAACAGACTCGACAGTGCCACAGCTTCACCGTCGCCCGCGTTCGTACAACGTCAGGACAGCGCCGTCGCCATGCTCAGTCAGTCGCAACCAGCGGAGTTCAGGCAACTGCACCAGATCCTCGAGCGCGGTCCGGGCAGCTTTGATGGTTTCCTTACGCTGTAGATAGGAAATGAGACGCTGTAGATAGGAAATGAGCCAGTACCTCATCGTCGGCCCTCAAAGTCATGCCCATTTGGGGTATTTGCCCCATTGGGGTTATTTGCCCGGATACGGGCGTCCTGTTCGTGAGGAACTATCCATCGAGGAGGGTTGAGGTCGATGGCCACCACTCGCTTGCATGCATACACGTGCGCGCAATTCTCTGACCTAGCTGGACAGTCGCACCACCACCTCCCGCCGGCGTATCCGAGTCGATAGACGGAGCCTTCACCGCGGCAGGTTGCGATCACCCGGTCCGGGTCGACGGTGACAAGGATCAGTCGGCCTTCGGTGAGGTACCTGGTTCCCTTCTCGCGGAAAGTCTCACGCATTAGGCAGCCTCTTGGTGAGCGCACTTGATGGACTTGGCATCCATCGTTTCTCTTGTCGCTGGCCGTCCGTCCGGGGTCTCGTAAGTCCACCCATTGCTGTCACAGCGGTCACAGGTCTTCATGCGAATAAACGCCGCGTCCTTGTCGGCCATCGCGTTGTACTTCGATGGGTCCGCTTTGTAACGGAACTCGCCTGCCGCCTTCGCGTTGCGAACCTCGGGGTCCTTGCTCGCTTCTGTGATTGCGAAGCGCAAACCCCGACCCGCCAATCGGTCGGGGTAGGGGTCATTGTCATGGTCGGGGTAATGGTCTTGGTAGGTGTCGGTATCTGGCGGCTTTGTGTCCGCAATTCCCTGCCCTGACGTGGCCTTTTGCGTCTGTCCGTGTTCTCTCGGTTTGACGTCGTTCCACTGTTCCCACACTGTGCAAACCACGTCCGTGACGCGTCCGCGCGCTGTCCGTTTGGTCTTCTTGAGTCGTCCGGTGACGTCGAAGAACTGTTTGAGAGTGAACCCGAGCCGATCCGGATCGAGGATTCCGAGCAGGCTCCAAGCCTCGACTTCCGACCCGTAGCTGATTCGACCCTGAATGTGATTCCGTTTGCACGCTGCCAGGTACGCCACCCACACGGCCAGCGCCGACGGGCCGAAAGCCTTCTGTAAGGCGGTCCCGGTCTTGTCGAGCGGGAACCAGGCAGAGATTGGGACCCATTGACGACGGCGACCATCGACGGAGGTCATGGTCTGAACCACAGTCGGCCCTCAGGGATGGCGATCAGGCGCCAGCACCATTGGGTTGTGACGTGACCATGATTCGGGTCCTCGCAGCGTTCCCGCTCGATGACAAATCCGCTCTGCCGAAGCTCGAAGATTCGACCGCCATATCGCGGCATCCGTTCTTTGAGAAACGTGGTGCCGCAGACTGTGTCGTGGTCTTTGAGAAGTTCGACGACACGCTCATTTTGAGTCAGGCTGCTACCGTGTGTCTGTCGTCCACGCCGGTCGACTTTTGGGAAGGCTCCGGATTCCACTCCGGGGCCTTCTTCTATTTCGAGTGTCATGCGGCACCGCCGACCTTCCTCGATGCGAGCCACTTGTCGACATCAGAGGAGCGGTAACGGACAGTGCGATGTCCGAGTTTGAG
>DATLEZ010000037.1:0-29427 GCA_035525055.1 Acidimicrobiia bacterium
AAGCCAGGGCCGACGGCCGCCATCGCCGGGTCGACCGTGGGGGCGAACGCTTCTTGCTGGAAGTCATCTCCGGCCGTCCGCGTCTGGTGGTGTGCGGTGCCGGTCATGACGCGGTGCCCCTGGTTCGGCTCGGGTCGGAGCTCGGATTCGACGTGACGGTCGTGGACGATCGGCGCCAATTCTTGTCCCGGGAGAGATTCCCCGAGGCTGCCACCCTGGTTCATTGCGCTCCGGCCGACCTGGCGACCCATGTGGCGATGGATCCGAGCACAGCCGTTGTGATCATGTCGCATAACTATCTCCGCGACGTCGACGTCCTCGGGTCCCTGCTCGGGATGACCGTGGCCTACATCGGTTGCCTTGGTCCGGGGGAACGGCTCGAACGGATGCTCAAGGACCTGGTCGCGGCAGGAAGGCAGGTGGAACCGGAAGACCTCCAACGGATCCACGGTCCGGCCGGGATTGATCTCGGTGCCGATGGACCCATCGAGATTGCCTGGTCGGTTCTTTCTGAGATCCTGGCGGTTCGAAGAGGTGCCGGAGCGGGTTTCCTGGTTCACAGAAAAGGGCCGTCCGAGCTCCGACGGTTACCGTAAGGGCGGAGGTAACGCAGTTGCAGATAACCCATGAGTTCGAAGTGGCACGTCCGGTCGAGACCGTCTGGGAGATGTTTCAAGACGTACCCTCGGTAGTCCAGTGCCTTCCGGGGGCCACCCTCACAGCGGACAAGGGAAACAACGTCTATGCCGGCAGCATCGCTGTCAAACTTGGCCCCATGGCCGTCACTTTCGAAGGTGAGGCGACGATCACGCACGATCGGGCCAACCAAACTGCGCTGATCGACGGGAGGGGCGTCGACAAGAAAGGTGGGAGCAGGGGCCAGGTCAAAGTCACCTACACGTTGACTCCGACCGGCACCGGTGGGACCAAAGCTTTGATCGACGCTGACGTGACATTGGCAGGCCCCGCCGCCCAGTTCGGTCGGACCGGTCTCATCAACGAGATGTCAAAGCGCCTGATCGGTGATTTCGCCTCGTGTCTCGAAGCCAAGATGGCCGCCCCGACCGAGGCAGCCGCCGAGGCGATAGTGGCCCCGGAAGTTAAGCCGATCAGCCTCTTCTGGAGCAGCTTCGTCGCCTGGATTCGAAAACTCTTCGGCCGCAGGCAAGCCGGGTAGGGAGTCATGATGACCCGGACGCTGCGGCGCCTGCGCGCGTTCGTCCGCCTGGAACTGGTTGTCGCGGCAATCATCGTGACTGCGTGCTCGGGGGTGGCCGAGGCTCCGGATCCGATGAATGTGACGGTCCGGATGCTCGATAACAGCTTTGACAGTCCCGTGATCGAGGTGCCGGTCGGGGCCCAGGTGACGTTCCTCGGAGCTGGTCGCAACCCGCACAACGCGGTGGCTGCCGACGGGTCATGGAGCACCGAAACCGAGTTCGGTTCGCTCGAACAGTTCGAGGGGGAGGCGGCATCTATCCGCTTCGATGCCCCGGGCGAGTACACCTTCTACTGCACTTTCCACGGCACGGCCGAGGGCGGAGGGATGGCGGCTCGTTTGCTGGTTGGGGATGTCAATGCCTCGGCCGCGGCCCAGGGGATCGCGGAGTCGACGGCTCCGGCGGAGTGGACCGGTGCGACCATGAGGGTGCCGGAGGACCATTCGACCATCCAGGAAGCTGTCAACGCGGCTAATCCCGGCGACCTGATTCTGATCGGGCCTGGCACCTACAACGAGGCGATCCGGATCTCCAAACCGGGCCTGGTGCTCAGAGGGACCGATCGCAACGCCGTTGTAATTGACGCCGGGTTCGAGTCCGAGAACGTCATCGACGTATATGCCGACGGCGTTGCCGTTGAGAACCTGACCGTCATGAACGGCACCGCCAACGGCGTCTACTGGTCCGGCATCAGGGGCTTCCGGGCGTCGTATGTGACGGCTATCGACAATGGCGACTACGGAATCTACGCCTTTGATTCATCCGACGGGATCTTCGAACACTCTTATGCCTCCGGGTCGCCCGACTCGGGCTTCTACATCGGGCAGTGCGACCCCTGTCAGGCGGTGATCGACGATGTGATCGCCGAGTGGAACGGGCTCGGATACTCCGGGACCAATGCCTCGGGCGAGCTGTTCATCATCAATTCTGTTTGGAGGTACAACACGGCCGGTGTCGTTCCCAACACCCTCGATTCGGAGCTGTTGCCGCCCTTTCACGGTGTCACCATCGCCGGCAACCTCATCCACGACAACGACAACCGGGACGCACCGATGAAAGATGCCCAGTGGTCGGGCCTGGGCAACGGCATCATTCTCGCCGGGGGTAATTCCTCTCTCGTCGTGCGCAACCGTGTCGTCAATCATCTCGTCAACGGCATTGCCGTGACGCCCAACCTCGACACCAATTTCTGGACGAGTTCTTTCAATCGGGTGGAAGACAACATTGTCGAGGGCTCGGGGCGAGCCGACCTGGCCCTGGCCGGGCCTTCCGGTCCAGGGAATTGCTTCTCGGCCAACGATGTGACGACCACCCTGCCGGTCGGGCTCCAGGCGTTTGCCACCTGTGACAGCCTCCGGCTTCCCCTCCTTTACGAACTGGCCGGATCCACCGAACAGTTGGGCCGGGTTATGGAGAACGGGCTGGGAATTCGCCCGAACAACCCGGTCGGATCTGCCCCCAAACCAGGACCGCAGGAAGTCATGCCGGGCGGGGCCGATGCCCTGGTGCTGCCAGCGGTCGACGTTTTCGCCTCCCATCCAGTGGATCTCGATGCGATCGCGATCCCCGACCTTCCGCCAGACCTTGTCATCGACCAACCGAAAGGATTCACCGTGTTTGGAGTGCTCATGGGATCGGTCACCTCGGTGTTCTTCGGGTTGTATGCCTACCTGCTCCCGTTCGTGCTCTACGCGGCGTGGGTGACGATCGCGCTGTGGGACATGTTTCGATCCAACAGGGGCAAAGGTGCTGTGATCGGATGGTCGGCGGTGATACTCCTCGTCCCCTTCCTCGGGGTGATTCTCTACTACCTGTTCGGCCGATCGCAGATCCCCGCTTGGCAGAGAATGACCCTGGTCTTCGGCGGCCTCGGCGCCTACCTGGTGATCCTGGCCGTCGGAGCCATTATCGGAGGAGTGGTCTAGGAGAGGCGGCTCATCCCTGGACGGCGTTGGGGCGACTCGAACCAGGGGGCAGTGAGCGGCCCCGTTTGGTTCCTTTTCGAAAGACTGGATGGGGGAGAGGCACCGGGCGCTCCAATTGGGCTACGAGCATCTTGTACACCTGAGGGCCAACCATCTCGACCAGTTCGGCTCTCAGGCTCTTGTAGACGGGGTCACCGCCAACAAATGCCAGAGGGCTGTCGGTGCACCACCAGGCGAACTGTTGACCTCCGTCACCCCAGTCCCGGCGCTTCCATTCCCGCAGGATGGCGGTTCGGTGGCCGTGGCCATCGTCCTCCTCCTCGAGTCGGAGGGGCAGCTGCCAGCACACGGTCGGCTTCCAATCGAGGGGCCGCTCGCCGGCCTGAAGCGCTCCGAGGTGAAGGGCACACCCTGCACCCGCGTGGAAGTCGGGGCGATTCAGGAAGATGCAGGCGTCGTCGACGAGGCGCGTGGTCTTGTCCTCTTTGCCCCGGTGCTTCCAAAAACGGTCACCCGCTTTGGCGATGAACTGCCAGTTGTCGGCGGTGAGACGCTTGGCGTACTTCTCGACGCGCTCGAGATCTTCGTCGTCGAGAAACCAGGCTCCCATCGAGCAGCAACCCTGCTGCATCTCCGGAGTGGGCGTCGTGTAGATCCCCTGGCAGCCGTTGCCATAAATGCAGGTCCACGACGACCTGAGAAATGTCGCGTCGAACATCCAGGTCTTGTCCTCGGAAGGATCCTCGAACGCGATGTAGTCGTGGAGGTCCTTGGGTACAGCCATGCAGGCGAGATCGTAGGCCCGCCATCAATCGCCTCAGCCGAGGGGCATCGACGCCGTTCTGCTCGGTGTCGCAGGCGATGGCGGGATAGCATCTCGCGGCCCACCATATGAGGCATGATGAACGTCCTTCATGTCGTTGCCACGCCAAGAGCCGCATCTTCTAACACCCTGCGAGTGGCCGACGCCTTCATCGAGGCGCTGACCGAAGAAGATTTGGATTGCGCTGTGGAGACCCTCGACCTGTTCGCCGACGACCTACCCAAGGTCGCGGGAGGCAATATCGAAGCTAAATACACCCTCATGATGGGGGCTCCAATCGTCCCGGGCACGCGGAGTCATGGGCCCAGATCGAGGGTCTGATCCAAAGATTTCTCAGCGCCGACGTCTATGTGATGTCGGTACCGATGTGGAATTTGAGCATTCCATACGCGTTGAAATACTTCATCGATGCCATCGTTCAGCCTGGGTACCTCTTCCGATATAACGAAATGGGCGTACCCGAAGGCATGGTCCATGGCAAGAAGATGATCGTCATCACGTCCCGCGGCGGTGACTACTCCGCGAACTCCCCATACAACGCCTACGACTTTATGGAGCCTTGTCTCCGGGCCATTTTCGGTTTCGTTGAGGTATACGACATCGAGGTCGTGTACGCCCAGCCTGTGGATTTGCGTCAGTTCCGCGAGGCCGCCATGAGCCAGGCAGTGGCCGACGCTGTCGCTGCCGCCCGCAGGCTCGTCACCTGCGCTCCCGGAGTCGAGGTCGAGGAGTTGCCCGAAGGACTGATCCCCCAGGTGGTGCTTCCAACGACGGGGGAGCCGAAAACGGTCTCGGTGGCAGCCGGCACTGTCGTGTTCGAAGAAGGAACCGTTTCAGACTTCATTTACGTGATCACGGACGGCACGGTGGAGGTCTATCGATCGACAGGTACAGGTGAGGAAATTCTCGCGACTCTTCAAAAGGGCCAGTATTTTGGTGAGCTCGGGGTGCTTTTGGGTGCACCCAGAGCGGCGAGTATTCGGGCATTAACCGACGCCAGCTTCACCGCTTACGGCCCAGAAGAGTTCCGCCAGTTCATCTCCCCGTCTGACCGCCAGAGGGTCGACAAAGTACGACGGCAGGCCAGAGTGCCTATGGGGCCTCTGACCAGACCTCCGCGGACGTTACGGGAGGGTCTTGGGGTCGATAGAGTCGGGGTCGATTCCGTAGCGGACAGACGCGTCGGCCATCGCCTGAGGGGCCAGCTTGCCCTCTCGCACCAGTGCCGAAAGCACCGCGCTTACCACGTGGCCGGCATCGATTTCGAAGAAGCGGCGAAGGTTGGTGCGGCTGTCGGATCGGCCGAAGCCATCGGTGCCGAGGGTTGTGAATGCCCCGGGGACGTAGCGGGCGATCTGGTCGGGAACCATCTTCATGAAATCGGAGACAGCCACGATCGGGCCTCCCGCCTCCGACAGGGTCCGGGTCACCGCAGGAGATCTCGGCGGCTCGCCGGGATGCAAACGGTTCCACCTCTCGATCGAAAGTGCTTCGGACCGCAGCTTCGAATATGACGTTGCCGACCACAGCCCGACCCCGACTCCGTAGTGATCGGCCAGCTCGGCTTGAGCCTTGCGGGCGGCCAGGTTGGCTGTACCAGAGAACAGCACGGCGGCTCGCAGCAGCGTCCCGGACGGAGCCGGGCTCCAGCGATAGAGGCCGGAGATGATCCCTTCCTCCACACCCTCGGGGCGAGGGGGCTGCGGGTAGTTCTCGTTGTAAAGGGTGAGGTAGTAGTAGAGGTCTTCGGGAGACGACCCGTACATCCGGTTGAGCCCATGCTCGATGATGGTCCCCACCTCGAAGGCGAAGGCGGGGTCGTAGGCCTCGACGGCCGGGTTGGTGGACGCCAGCACGAGGCTGTGGCCGTCTTGGTGCTGCAGGCCCTCGCCAGCCAGCGTGGTCCGGCCAGCTGTCGCCCCGAGCAAGAACCCGCGGGCCCGTGCATCTCCCGCCAACCAGGTCAGGTCACCGATCCGCTGGAAGCCGAACATCGAGTAGAAGATGAAGAACGGCACCATTGGCACGCCTCGGTGGGCGTAGCTGGTAGCGGCGGCGATCCAACTCGCCATCGATCCGGCTTCGGTGATTCCCTCCTCAAGGATCTGACCGTTCTGGGCTTCGACATAAGACAGCAGCATCTGGGCGTCAACCGGCTCGTAGAGCTGACCCTGGGCCGCGTAGATCTTGAGCTCGCGGAACAGCGAATCCATGCCGAAGGTCCGGGCCTCATCCGGGACAATCGGCACCAGCCTGGGCCCGAATCCTGGTACCCGGGCGAGGTTACGGATAAGCCGGGTAAAGGCGGTCGTAGTCGAAGCTTCTGCCTTGCCCGATCCGGCGTAGATCTCCGAGAAAGCCTCGGGACCCGGCAGCGGCATCGGCAACCGAATCTGGGTTACGCGGCTGGGCAGGTAGCCATTGAGGACTTTCCGGCGCTCATGAAGGTACTGATACTCGGGGGATCCTTCGGCCGGACGGAGGTAGGGCGGTACCTTGTCGCCTTCGAGCACGGCGTCCGGTATCTCCTCTTCCAGGTGAAGACGATCTCGCAGCTCCCGGAGCTGGGCGTTGGTGAGCTCCTTGATCTGGTGGGTGGCGTTGCGGCCTTCGACATCGGGCCCGAGTGTCCAACCTTTGATGGTCTTGGCCAGGATGACGGTCGGCGCTCCGGTCAGCTCGGTCGCGAGGTTGTAAGCGGCATAGACCTTGCGGTAGTCGAGGCCTCCCCGGCGCAACGCCCATATCTGCTCATCGGTCCAGTCCTTCACGAGGGCCAGTGCCCTGGGGTCCTTTCCAAAGAAGTGCTCGCGGACGAAGGCGCCATCGGCTGCCTTGTAGCGCTGGTACTCGCCGTCGACGGTGTCGCTCATCACCTGCACAAGGGCCCCCTCGCGGTCGGCGGCCAGGAGCGGATCCCATCCACTGCCCCAAATCACCTTGATCACGTTCCAGCCAGCCCCGCGGAAAACCGACTCGAGCTCCTGGATTATCTTGCCGTTCCCGCGCACCGGTCCGTCGAGTCGCTGGAGATTGCAGTTGATGACCCAAATGAGGTTGTCGAGCTTTTCGCGGCTCGCGAGGGAAATGGCTCCGAGGGTTTCGGGTTCGTCCACCTCGCCGTCGCCGATGAAGCACCAAACCTTTGAATCGGACGTGTCGTCGATCCCGCGATTGTGGAGGTAGCGATTGAAGCGGGCGTGGTAGATCGAATTGATCGGTCCCAATCCCATGCTGACCGTCGGGTACTCCCAGAAGTCGGGCATGAGCCGAGGATGGGGATAGGAGGAAAGCCCTTTGCCGCCGATCTCGAATCGAAAGTTGTCGAGTTGCTCCTCGGTGAGCCTTCCCTCGAGAAACGCCCTGGCGTAGATGCCGGGAACGGCGTGTCCCTGGAAGTAGACGTGGTCTCCAGGTCGACCGTCGGCCTTTCCGCGGAAGAAGTGGTTGAAACCAACCTCGTGAAGGGTCGCCGACGACGCAAACGTGGAGAGATGGCCGCCGATTCCCTTCTCGCGGTGATTCGCTTTCACGACCATCACGGCGGCATTCCAGCGGATGAAGCGCCTGATTCGTCTCTCGAGGTGTTCGTCGCCAGGGAACATTGGTTCATCGTCCGGCGGAATCGAGTTGACGTAAGGAGTGGTGATGGTCGGAGGTACGCCGAGGTTCTTCTGATGGGCGCGCTCGAGCAACTTGGCCAGTAGGTAACGAGCCCGAACCGGGCCCCGGCTGGCAGCCACCGCGTCGAGTGAGTCGATCCATTCGCTTGTTTCTTCAGGGTCGGCGTCGTACAACTGATCGACGAAGTCGTCGGGCAGAGTGCGGGCGACCTCGGCGGCGTCTTCCCGGTTCGCCAGGCCCGGATCTTCGTGATTCCCAACGTCGATCGATGGGGGGCTGATCGATTGAGGGTCGGTCATGGACCGAGCCTATCAGTCCACCGGTTGCATCCTCCTGGCCGATTCAACAACCCCCGGTGCCATCAACTGGCGACGTTTGGCATTGCTTTCAGACGGGTCTTTGGAACCCAGGCGTCATAGATGGACACGAACTCTTTGGGTGCCTCGATCTGAGGGCAGTGGCCGCAATCGTCCATCACCACGAGGTCCCAATCGGGCCGGACCCGGGCCAGCCATTCGATGGCGGAGGCAGGGATAACCCGGTCGCGAGATCCCTGGATGATGAGGGTGGGCGCCGGGATCCGGGCCACCGTCCTGGCCATCCGGGCGCGGCGGGCGATCATCGCCCCGGCCGAGCGCCCCGACTTCACCAGGGCGTCGAGCGCCCATGGCTGACGGCGCCGGGCCGCCGCCAACTGCAGAGATGGCTCGACCAGCGACTGCGGGATTCGCTCGGGGTGGGCACAGACCACGGCCAGCGTGTCTCGCATCTGGCTGGCCGGAGTTGTTGCCTTCCAGTAACGACTGACCGCGGCAGGCCCAATGGCGGGGATGCCCTGCACGAGCAGTCGCTTGGCTACCACGCGGTCGATGCGATCGTCGTCCAATCGGGGAGGTGCGGCCGGTGCCACCAGAACCAGGCGATCGACCAGGTCGGGGCGAGCGGCCGCGATCTGGATGGTGACGAGGGCACCCAGCGAGTTCCCCATCAGTACCGCAGGACGGCCGAGCGACTCGAGGAGTTCAACGATCGCCTGAGCGTGACTCGAGATCGAAAAGGAGCGTCGCGGGGGGGTATAGCCAAAACCCGGAAGGTCGGGAGCGACTAGATGCCCGGACCTGGTCAACCCCGGGGCCGGCGGCATCCAGTTGAGGTGGGCGCCTCCCAATCCGTGTACAGCGACGATAGGACCGCCCTCGCCGCCGTAATCATGTACGTACAACGTCCCGGAGGGAAACACCTGGAAAGAGCCGCTCACTCTGAAGACGGTAATCGGTACCAGAGTTTGAATATGCCGCCAGATCCCTTGACGATTTCCCAGAATCGCCTTGATTGATGGGCAGGGCAAAGATCGGGGAGGGCGGCGATGGACACATTCAAACGCGTCGGCGGTTTCTGGCTGATCTGGACGGGGATCAGCCTGGGCGGAGTGGCTATAACAATGCTGGGTTTGCTCTTCTTGCACGCGTCTTCGTAGTCGGGGGAGGTCTCGACCGCTTCGCGAGAAGGTCAGCTGGTAGTGGGTAAGTGTGGCCTGAGGGCAGGCCTTGACTTCTCTATGGCGTGAGGTTGTCCGATCTATCAGCGAAGGAACGGGAGTCACCCCGCCTCAGCGCAAATTTGGCGCCCCAGTCCCGGATCAGACGAAACCTGGCGCCACGCTCCCGGTTTCCGGGACTCCCACACCGGATTACGTAATCAGCGGGAGCCACCCGCCAAATTACGAGGGGAGTGGGTGGCCGCTGCAACTCCGTAACATCAACTCCAGTGCGTGTCCTTCTCGTCTCCACCTACGAACTCGGACATCAGCCTCTGCACCTCGCCTCTCCGGCTGCCCGCTTGATCGGGGAGGGCCACGATGTGCATTGCCTCGACCTGGCGGTCGAGGAGTGGGACGAACCCAGTTTCGAGTCGGCGGAGGCGGTGGCGTTTTCGGTTCCGATGCATACCGCCATGCGCCTGGCCGTGCAGGCCGCCAATCGTCTACGAAGCGCCCGGCCCGATCTCCCCATCACCTTCTACGGGCTCTATGCGGCGATGGGCGCCGATCGGACTGTGGGGCGCCTGGCTGACCGCTTGATCGTGGGGGAGTACGAGGACGAGCTGGCGGCCTGGGTCGCAGGGCTCGGACGGCCCGCCGAAGCCCAGGGCGAGACGGTCCGGGTCGATCTAGGCCGGAAGAAGTTTCTGCCACCCGCCCGGCACCTGTTGCCGGGGCTCGAGAACTACGCCCGCCTGGAGATCGAGGGCGAGGCCCGGCTGGCAGGCTACGTCGAGGCCAGTCATGGTTGCCGGCATCGCTGTCGCCACTGCCCGATTCCGGCCGTCTACGACGGGCGCTACCGGGTCACCGGGTTAGACAACGTCTTGGCCGACATCTCTGCCCTGGTCGGTTTGGGTGCCCGCCACATCACATTCGGCGATCCCGATTTTCTCAATGCCCCTAGATACGCGATGGACGTGCTGGTAGAGGCCAACGAAGCCTTCCCCGACCTGACCTTCGACCTCACGGTCAAGGTAGAGCACATCCTCGACCATCGTGACCTGTGGCCCGAGGCGGCGCGACGGAATGTGGTATTCGTGGTGTCTGCTTTCGAGACCATCAACAACCATGTCCTCGAGGTCCTTGACAAGGGGCACAGCGTCGCTGACATGGCCGAGGCCACCGGTGTCATGCGCAGGGCAGGGATCCAGGTTCGACCATCCTGGATGCCTTTCACTCCTTTGACCGACCCCGGTGATCCCGGCGAAATCTTTGACTTCCTGATCGACCTCGACTTGCTGGCCACCGTGGACTCGGTCCAGCTCAGCATCCGGCTGCTTATTCCAGACGGGTCGTTGGTCCTCGATTCTGAGATGGCTCCCTATATCGAGGAATATGACGACGAAGCCCTGACCTATCGCTGGCACGCCAAGGAGCCACTCGTAGACGACCTCCAGCAGGACCTGGCCCACATGGCCGAGACCGGCGGTGCCGATCAGCGGGGCACCATCCTCGAAATGTGGTCGCGGGTGCGGCCCGGCTCCCCGGCCCCGGTCTGGAGCGAAACCCGGCCAACCCGATTGACCGAATCCTGGTTCTGTTGCGCCGAGCCGACCTCGCAACAACTCCTCCGGGTCGGTCCGAAGTAGACCTTCGCAGGCCCACCGTTCAGACAGCGCCAACAGGCCATGCCGTGGGAATGCAGGCACAGGTTGACAGCAAAGTACTTTGCGTTGTAAAGTACTTTGCATGGACGACCAAGTTTCTTCTCCCGACGAGATCCTGGCCGAAGTTGGCCGGGTCCGTCGACTGACGCGTCGGGCCCTGGCCGACGGGTCGTGGCGCTACCTGGCCGTTTGGTTGGTGGTTTCTTTGGCAGCTGGGCGACCTCATTCTTCCCCGTGGGCAAGTACTACTGGATCGTCGCTCTGCCTGGCGGCTACCTCGGGATGTGGCTGATGGTCCGGGACCAGGAGCCGGCCGCCGGGAACCGGGATGCTCCGTACTGGATCACAGGGGCAGGGATTGCGGTGGTCAACACGGTCGCCGATGTGTTGCTCCCGGACGAAGCAATTGTTGTCGTGGTCTGGCTGGTGATCGGCCTCGGGTTCGGTGTCTTGTCGTGGTTGGATCGCCAGCCCGCCGCCTTCGGTTTGTTCTTTGGACTGGGCCTCGCCTCTGGTGTGCTGGGACTGGTGGTCGAAGATCGTTTTGTCCTGTACAGCGTCCTCGCTCTGGTGTCCACCCTTGCCAGCGGGGGAGCAGGCATCACTTTGTGGCTGTGGGCCCGGCGGAGCGTCCCGGCCCCATCCCAAGACCTGACATGACCCATCCCAGCCGGGGCCTCGACGAGGTCATCCATCAGAAGAACCGCCTCGGAATCCTCGCAGTACTAGCAGAGGCCGACTACGCCGATTTCGCGTACCTGAAGGAAGTCCTCGAACTCACCGACGGGAACCTAAGCCGGCACCTGCAGGTACTGGAAGAGGCTGGCCTGGTCGTCATCGAGAAGGATTTCCAGGGCAAGCGCCCCCGGACCCGGGTCCGGTCCACACGGCGCGGCCGCAAAGCCCTCGCCGACCATTTGAAGGCAATGCAGGATCTGATCAATCGAGTCAGCAAGGAGAAGAGATGAACGTGTTGGAAGCAAGGGGGCTCGAGAAGAGCTTTGGTGATCTGAAGGCGGTCAACGGTGCGTCCTTCCATATCGCCCCGGGTGAAACGTACGGGTTGCTCGGTCCTAACGGCGCCGGCAAGACCACTGCTATTTCGATGATCGCCGGTTTGCTCGAGATTGACGGGGGAGAGGTGCGCATCAACGGCGAGGCTATGACGCCCAGGGCCATTGCTCCCAAGGCCCATCTCGGGCTGGTGCCCCAGGACTTGGCTATCTATCCCGACCTGACGGCTACCGAGAACATGACGTTCTTCGGTCGCCTCTATGGGATGCCCAAGGAGGCGCTCAAGGCCCGGGTGGCCCAGGTGCTCGAGGTCGTCGGCTTGTCCGATCGGGCAACGGATGTCACCAAGGAATTCTCGGGAGGCATGAAGCGCCGGCTCAATATTGCCATCGGCCTGCTTCACAGCCCCCACCTTCTAATCCTCGATGAGCCCACAGTGGGGGTTGATCCGCAATCGCGCAACGCCATCCTCGAAGCGGTTGAGCAACTTTCCTCCGAGGGCATGGCCGTCCTTTACACGACCCACTACATGGAAGAGGCCGAGCGTCTCTGCGACCGCGTGGGAATCATCGATCAGGGCAAGATCATGGCCGAAGGCACCAGGCGGGAATTGGTGCAGATGGTCGGCCAAAAAGACCGCGTGACTGTCAGCGGCAACGGACCCATCCCTGAAGTGGTCCGGGCCCTCGCCGCGGCTGAGGGAGTGTCAGAAGCGACCTCCGATGAGAACCGCATCGTTTTGCTGGTCGAGGATGCCGGTGCCCGTCTCGCCGCCATCCTCAGCACTGCCACCGGTGCCGGCCTGAATGTCACCGGGGTCGAGATCGAAGAGCCCAACCTGGAGGCGGTCTTTCTTCATCTGACTGGAAAGGCTCTTCGCGACGAATGAGCAAGATTCTCACTATCGCCGCCAAGGATCTGAAGCTGAGATTCCGGGACCGATCGGTTCTCATCATCGCCTTCCTGGCTCCTCTGGTTCTGGCCCTCATCTTCAACTTCGTCTTCGGATCCGCCTTCGGGACCGGTTCTGCCTTCGAGCCCGAGCTCGGGATCGTGGCCAACGACTCTCCGAGAACATCGGCCATCCTCGAGGACATCGCCACCGAAGTCGGTGGGACCTGGCAGACGTTCCCGGATCGGGGCGCCGCTGAGTTGGCTTTGGACGACGGAAACGTGGCTGCAGTCTTCGTGGTCCCGGCGGGCTTTGACGCAGAAGTAGATCAGGGCCAGGGCGGAAGCCTTGAGGTCATCGGCGACGTCGACTCCTCCACCTCAACTCAGATCGCCACCGCCATCGCCGAAAGCTACGGGCTCGGTCTCGATCAGATCGGACTAAACGTGGCGACCGCCATACGGTCGGGCGGCGATCCGGCCACAGTGATTCCGGCCGCAACCTCCGGGGGTGTCCAGCCCCTGGCCGATCTCACGGAGATCACAGCCGGCGTCCGCCAGTTGGACGGAACGACCTCGACGGTGGCCGGGATGGCCGTGTTCTTCTTGTTGTTCACGGCCCAGGTGGGGCTGCTGAGCCTTCTCGAGGAACGCCGCGACGGCACCCTGGCCCGCATCCTCTCTACGCCGACGCGGCCTAGCGCTGTTCTAGCCGCCAAGAGCCTGGTCTCGGTTGTTCTCGGACTGGCGTCGCTGGCCGTGCTCATCGTTGCCGGGAGGTTCATCCTCGGGGCCGAGTGGGGCAACCCGGCTGGTGTCCTGGTGCTGGTAGTGGCCGCCGTTCTGGCTGCGGTCGGCATTTCGGCGCTCACCACGGGATTGGCGAAGACTCCTGAGGCGGCCGGGAACATGCAGGGCATCGTCGGGACCGTTCTCGGCCTCCTCGGAGGAGTGTTCTTCCCGATCGGTGACGACGGCGGAATCCTTGCTTCGATCAGCGCCCTCACTCCGCATCACTGGTTCATCCGCGGTTTGTCCGACCTCGCCGGAGGTCAGAGCGCTAGCGCGGCATTGCCGTCGGTCTGGCCGTTGCTGACCATCGCCGCGGTCACTGCGTTCGTCGCGAGTTTTCTCATCAGAAGGCAGGTTTCGAAATGAAGGCCGTCTCGATCGCTCTGTCCAACCTGAAGCGGCTCTTCCGGGACCGTTCCAGCATCTTCTTTGTATTCATATTTCCGCTGGCGCTGGTGTTGTTGATTGGCCTCCAGTTCGGCGGGAGCTTCGCTCCCCAGGTCGGCGTGTTAGTCGAGGAGCCAGGCCCGATCGCCGACGGATTCGTCGGCCAGCTATCGAGCGAACCGGGCATCGAGGTCAGGGCCTTCGATGACGAGGAGTCTCTACTGGCTGCCGTAGAGCGCGGCTCCATCGAGGCGGCGGTCGTTGTCCCGGCCGGCTTCGACAGCGCCATCGCGGCCGGCGCGCCAACGGATGTCGGGTTCGTTGCCCGCTCATCGGGCGTCGGACCCAGTCTGCGTCCGCTGGTGAGCCAGGCACTGCAGTCGTCTCTGCTCGCCAGCACCGCAGCCCGTTTCGTGGCCGATCAGGGTCTGGCCGAATTTCCGGCGGCGCTGACCGCAGCTCAAGCGGTGCAGGCAAGCTCACCCCGGCTCGAGGTCACGACCACGACCGTCGGCGAGGCCTTGTTCCCGTCCACTCTCGGCCAGTTCGACCTGGGTGCTTCGAGCCAGCTCATCCTCTTCATGTTCATCACCGCGCTATCGGGCGGCGCGGTCCTGATACAGACCCGCCAGCTTGGCTTGTCGCGACGGATGTTGTCCACGCCAACCCCGGTGCGGACAATCCTGTCGGGGGAAGCTCTGGGTCGGTTTTCGGTGGTGCTCGTGCAAGGCATTTACATCATGATCGGCTCACTGATCATCTTCAGCGTCAACTGGGGTGACCCCCTCGGGGCCGCCGCAATCCTGGTTCTATTCTCGGCGGTCGGGGCTGGCGCCGCGATGCTGATCGGAACCGTCTTTCGAAACGCCGAACAGGCAGGCGGAGTGGCGATCATGCTGGGCCTTGGTTTGGCTGCCCTTGGTGGGTGCATGCTGCCGCTCCAGCTCTTCTCGCCGACCCTGCAGCAGGTCGCCCACCTGACGCCTCATGCATGGGCTCTCGATGCGTTTGCAAAGCTTGTCCAAGACGGTGGTGGGCTACTCGACATCCTTCCGGAATTGGGGGTGCTCGCTGCCTACGCGGCCGTTCTGCTTTTGGTCGCCTCGTGGAGACTGCGGATAGTGATCACCCGGGCGTAACTCAGATGGCTCCCAGGCGACTGCGGGCGTCGATGACCCGGCGGACTTCTTCGGCGAACTCGGCCCGCGCCAACGCGACGACCGGGCCAGGATCGAGGAGGCCACGGTTTCCGGCTAGCGCCAGGGCTTGACGAAACGCAACGATGGAAACGCTGTCGGCGGAGACCCTTCCCATGAGCCGATATTCCTCGCCCAGCTTCATGGCCCTGGCGATGAATTCCTTCTCGCTGAAGCCGCGGTCGGGACTGGCATCGGCCAGGGTGTCAGCCACAACCAGATACGACTCAAGAAACGGCACGATCGCCCACGGAGCGATGGGAGGGCCGAGCCGACCGAGAATTGTCTGTGCGGTCATCCTGGTCCATCCCGGCACCGACCGATCGAGGTCGCCCCTGATCGCGGATCTGAGCCGGTCCTTTTCGGGGAAGAAGAATTCGAACTTGAGAAGGTCCCTGATCCCATCGACTGCCTTCCAGAGGTTCTCCTCGATCTTTCCAACTGCACCCGGTCCCACCATCGCCAACGCCAACTCGACCACCCCGCGCGGCACGAAGTGGTGCACGACCACGTTTCGGTAGTAGGCAGCCCGAAGCGCCTGATCCGGCTTGAGGTAGTACACCGGGCGGGTGGCATTGAACGTGACGACGTTGCCATGTTCGGCCAGAAGATCGATCACCCGGCGGACTTCGGAAGGATCCTCCAGGTACAAGGCCTCGGTGGTGGGAAGGTGATGCTCTTCGATGAAGCCATCCAGAGCCGCACACGTGCCGGCCAGTTCTTCGATCGTGCGGGCTGCCCCGCCCGCCTGAAGCAGCGCGATCGAAACCACCGCCGCGGGAGTAATCGGAGTGACCTGTCCGATGCGGTACATCACCTCGAAGGCGAGCTTCGCCAGGTCGAGGTTGTGCTCCGAGTCCGCTCCCTCCGAGTCCGTCCCGTTTGCACTGGCCGTGGCGCTGCCAGCCATCGCCTTGGCCACCGAGATCGGTTCTCCGAAACGGACATGGATGTTGCCGTACCGACGCCGGAGCGAACGGATCGCTGACAAAACCCAGCTCAGCGACTCTTTCTCCTTGGCTCCACCGGTCGCCTCAGAGGTATACGAGCCCAGATCCTGGATCTGGTCGTAGGCGATCGAGATCGGGATCAGCATGACGTCCTCTGCTTTGTTGCGCCTCCACGAATCCACGACGTAAGACAGGATGCCAAAGCGAGGAGGCAGGAGCTTGCCCGAACGCGACCTGCCGCCCTCCATGTACCACTCGAGGGGGAATCGATTTTCGACCAAATAGTCCAGGTAGGAGCACAGGACGAACTTGTAGAGCTCGTTGTCTTTGAACGACCGGCGAATGAAGAACACCCCGGTCCGCCTGATCAGGGGACCGAGGGGGAAAAAGTTCATGTTGATTCCGCCGGCGGTGTGGTTGGGGGGAAGGTCGTTCTCCCACTTGAGGAACTGCAGTGACAACCGGTCGAGGTTGGATCGGTGGGAAGGGAGGAACGCCAGCGGCACTTCCTGTCCGAGGGCGTTCAGTTCGGCCACCTGCTCCCGATCGTAAATGATGGCGCCATAGCCTTGCTTGTACAGCCAGTGGATGGCATTGGCGATGAGGTCGATGAGGAAAGGGCTGTGGTTTGCGGCCATCTCCTCGAGGTAGTGATGAGCACGGGCGAGAGCGGTCGGCTCTGAAAGTCCCCGACTCACCCCGAAGCGGACAGCCCCATCCCGCCAGGCGCTCTTCGACCAGATCTCCTGGTGTACGAACTTGGGGACCTTGTAGCGGTTGCCGCGAAGGGAACGCTCGGCCTTCTCGAGAGCGAGCCAAGCTCTCCGGGTAACGAAATCGGTGAGGCCGACCAGTTCGGCCGCCGCGGCGAAGTCGGCCAGCAACCGGTCGGCCGAGGCTCCCGGCCCCGTCAGAACGGTCAGGCGATGAGGCCACCGCTCCACAATGATCCGTTGGCGCAAAGCGTCCGGATCGCGCGGGTCGCCCAGCCTGAGTACGTCGAACCACGAAGTCTTCCTCGTCTTCCTCCGGCGGGGCGAGTCGGTGCCTTGCAGCCGCGGCGGTGACCACACCACCCGGACCGGGAGGACGAAGGGATTGTCACCCCGACCGAGGCGCGCTTCCAGGCGCGGGTCGGTGTGCTGACCCGCCTTGCGCCGGCGAGAAGGCGCCAGTCTTATCTGATCGAGGGAGACTCCTGCCGGCCGCTGCCGTTCTGCCCAGCCTGACAGGATGCTGGCTTCGAGCCGGCTGGAGGCGTCGATGACCAGGACAACCGGGCCATCGGTGGGTGCATCGATTGGCCACACGGGCTCGTGGGGTAGAGGACGTTGAGGCGAGTAGGGCATGTATCCCGATCGTACGAAGAAGCCCAATCATACGAAGAAGGAGCCCGGACCAAAGGCCCGGACTCCTTCGTTTCGACGAATCGTCGGTCTTAGCTTTTGGACTTGGCCGCCGACTTGGCCTTGGGTGCCTTCTTGATGAAGTCGTCCCGTGATTGCTCGGCGCGGGCGGCACCGATCGCGGTGGTCACCTTCTTACGCTCTTCCGGTGGCGGGAGCACGGCGGTCATCCCCAGGGACTCGAACCACAGTTCCCGGGCCCAGCCCTGCGTGTGGTACAGGTGCTCGTCTTCTTCCTCTTCGACTTCTTCGTAGGCCTCTTTCAAGACCTTGGCTCGCGGCCCTTTGAGTTCAGTGGCGACCTCGCCGATGAGCTCCCAGTTGGCGTGATCCTTGATCTCGGCATCGACGACACATTCGGCCGCGACGAGTTGGGCGGCCGCTTTGTCGCCCTTCTCGAGAGCCATCTCCATCGCCTGGATCAGGGACTCACCCTTGAAGCGGACTATTGCCCGGCCGGGCGTCTCGATTTCGGGGTTGAGTCCGATCTCCTCGAAGATCCGTCCGACGATCCGAACATGGTTCTCGGTCTCTTCGAGATAACCCTGCCATTCCTCTCGCAGGTCTTCGTTGACGGTGCATCGAAGCGCGGTCTTGTAGACCTGGACTCCGCCGAGTTCCGTCTCGAGGGCCTGGTACAACAATTCTTCGACCTGAGTGTCCTTCATATGCTCCTTTGTGCAGAGGACTCGTGACCCACCCTGTACCCGCGGCGGCGTCCTCGTAAACGTTCATTGAGTGCAGGGATGGCGGGCATGCTTGGATCAGGAAATGCGGGACGACCTGTGATCGGCGTTATACAGCGCGTGAGCCGCGCGTCGGTCTCGGTCTCCGAAGATGTGGTGGCCCGGATTGGAACCGGGCTGCTCGTATTGGTCGGCGCAACCCATTCCGACACTGTCGAAGACGCCCGCGCTCTGGGCTCGAAGATCGTAGGACTGCGGGTGTTCAGTGACGACAGCGGGTTGATGAACAGGTCCGTTCTGGAAATCGGAGGGCAGGTCCTGGTCGTGAGCCAGTTCACGCTCCTTGGCGACGTCCGTAAGGGACGACGCCCATCCTTCGTGGATGCAGCCTTGCCCGAGATCGCCGCTCCGCTGATCGAGGAACTCGGACTGGTTATAGCCGAACAAGGAGTTCCGGTCAGCAGAGGGGTCTTTGGGGCCCACATGCGGGTGGAACTCGTCAACGATGGGCCAGTCACCTTGATACTGCGGACCGAAGCTGGTCGCATCACATGAGAGTCTGTCCGTCTGTCAGCCGGCGAGCGTGATGACGATCACTGCTGCATCGTCTGTGCGTTGTCGCCGGTTCGCAAAGTCGACGCAGGCATCGGCGATTTCATCCGGCGAGCGAGGTCCGATGTGGTGAAGAAATCCGGCCAGTGCCTCGAAGTCGTCACCCTCGCCCTCGTCAAACACGTCGGCCACTCCGTCGGTGAACAGCAGGAAATAGTCGCCGGGAGACAAAAGAACTGAACGGTCGACCCAGCCGACATCGGCCTGAGCGTGGAGCAGGGAGCCACCCGATGGCTCCTGGATGAATCGTCCTCCCCGGCCGACGAAGGGCGGAGGATGGCCTGCCAGCGAGTACGTGACCTCGCCCGAGCCTCCGTCGACCAGAGCGACTGCAACCGTTGCGGTGGTCTCAACCGATTCGAATAACCATGTCACGCCGGCGATGGCGGCGGCGGGCGATGCACCTTCGCGAATGCACTGGGCCAAGCAGTCGCGGAGCCGCAAAGAATTGAGGGCGGGCCGAGCACCGTGCCCGGCCGCGTCGACCATGACTGTGCCGATCAGTTGACCCCGGACCTGGAAGACCGCCAACGAGTCCCCGGCCAGAAGCCCGACGGCCGGCAGGTGGCGAGTCGAGACCTCGACCCCCCCGCCTCCGCCCATCGACACAGAGTGAAGCATCTCGACGAGGTCCGCCATGACCGGCGCCACCTGGTTCAGGGCGTCGGTCGCTCGGCTCGCTTCCTCTTCAGCCACCCGTCCGCGCGACGCGTAGACGTCAACCCGTCGGGAGGCATAGAGCAATCCGGCTAAGAGGAGCACCGTGAATGCGACGGTGACCATCGCCAGGATCCCGGGTGTGCTGAAACGTGCCTGAACCCGGACCGTGCCCACCAGTGCCGCCGGAACCAGGAAAGCGATTGGCACCAGCCAACGCAAAAGCTCCCCACCGAGGTTGGCGCTGACCAGCGGTCGCAGCAACGGATCTTGAGGCCTCGCGAAAAGAACGGCTGTGCTGAGGAGCAAGACACTGAACGCGCTGGGCAGGCCCATCTCCTCGCCTTTGAAAGGGAACATGGCGAGACCCCGGTCGCCGTAGCCGAACGCAAGGAGGATGAAAGCCGCCAACACGCCCCCGATAACCACAAGGATATGGCCCGACACCCGGACTGTGACCTTCGAACTGGACACAAGAAGGGCCCCGATCGCGACGGCCCCGAGGGTGACAGCCTGGTTGGGGGCGAGCATTCCTGTGTTGGGGGTACCTTCCGGAACGAGTCGGACCAGGGACGGGATCGCCTCGTGGTCGATCAGGGCGTCGGCGAGGACGAATGCCACGCACAGTCCAGAGACAATGACAAGGAGGTAGCGGCCCGTGCGCCTCGACAACGACGTGAACAACGCCGACCGAATTCCGATCGCACCGGCGATAAGAAGGATGAAGGCCCACGGGTGGGTCGGGCGAATCTCTCCAACGCTCGGGCCGGCGGTCAGGAACGGAATGTCGAGCACCCAACCCGCCAGCCCCAGCACGGCCACTGCAGCCGTCACCGCCAGGCAGACAACCCCGGCCCGCTCGAAACGGGCCAACCAGCGAACGTCGATCACGGGGTGATTGCTGTGGTCGCCGAAAGAGCTATTCAGGAAAGCCTCGCTTCGATTGGACGAAGTGGACTAACGCCGGGGGGCGGATCAGTCCTCGAGTTCGAACCAGGCGCCGGTTTCATTGTCGATACCCCAGGCGTCGCTCACCTTTTCAACGATCATCAACCCGAGGCCGCCGATGCCTGTGCTGTGCGAACGGTTGACCCGAAACGACCCGGCTCGCTGATGAACCGAAACGCGGATGGCAGTCTTGTGACGGTCAATCATGATCTCAAGCCCGTCACCTGCCGGCCCATGACGGACGGCGTTGGTGACCAGTTCGCTAACCGAAAGCAAGGCATCATCAATTCGAGGGTGTTCGCTCAGTACCGATCGTACGAACGAGCGGGCTTCCCCGGCGGCATCCGGCACGGCCGAAAGGCGGAGCGTGGCGGGGATGCTCGGATGGTGCTGTAAATGTGTCATTGTTGGTAGCTCCAACCTACCTTGTACCCCCTTTTGTTTAGCGGCAAACTCCGGGGTTGTCCTGGGCGGCGACGCCTTCGCTTCATTCGAGAACTGTCCGCAAGCGCCCCAGGGCCTTGGCCAGAAGCCTGGAAACGTGCATCTGGGAGATCCCGAGAAGGTCGGCGATCTCGGCTTGAGTCAGGTCCTCGTAGAAGCGCAAGCGAACGATCTCTCGTTCTCGCTCGGGTAGTGACTTGAGGCCCCGCGTCAGTTCCACCGCATCGTTGGCCGAGAGGGCCAGGTCGGACTCTCCTGGGATGGCGTCGGCCAGGATCAGTCCCGTGTCCGGGTCGGGCTCGACCAGCGACTCCCAGTGAAACGCCGAGTTGGCACCGATTGCTTCGATTACTTCTTCCTCGGCAATGTCGAGGTCGCGGGCGATCTCTCCGGGGGTGGGGTTTCGACCGAGCGCCTGAGCCATCTGTTCTGAGGTCCTTGCCACCCTGAGAGTGAGCTCCTGGAGACCCCGGGGCACCCGGACCGACCAGGCGCGGTCCCGCAAGTGGCGTTTGAGCTCGCCGTTGATTGTGGCCGTGGCGAACGCCTCGAAGGCTCCCTTATCGGGTTCGAAACGATTGACGGCGTTCATCAAGCCCAGCATCGCCACTTGCTCGAGGTCGGCGTCGGCAACTCCCTTGCCCCGGAACCTCCTCGCCATCGAGGCGGCCAACCCGGCAAATCTGCGTATGGCTTCATCCCTCATGGCGGCGTCGTCCCGTGCCCTCACTAGGGTTTCGACATCTTCGAGATCGGCAATGGCGGCGCCGGTGCCGGCCCCCCTGATCTCAAACCAGACCGTCAGGTGGCCGGCCTCATAGCGGTGACCCCAGCGGCGGGCCAACCTGTCGAGCAAGGTGAAACCGAATCCGCGAGGGTCCTCTCCGAGCGCTTCAGCAGAAGGGTGGGTCAGTTCGATTCGCCATCCGGTCACATCAGCGATGACTTCCAAACGAAATTTCTTGGCCTGAGAATGAGCCACTGCGTTGGCCAGGACCTCGGTGACCAACAACTGGGCTTCGGCCATCCTGATGGGGTCGACCTTGATGGCTTCGGCCAGGGCCGCGCGGGCCCGTGCCGCCGTTTCAGGACGGACGGCAAACTCCGTCATGAACCGATTGCTGCGCCCAGGCGGACTACCCAGGGTTGATCGATAGACCAGACACCGCTCCCGATGGCCGTCAGCAACTCGGACGTTTCCGCTGGGATTGGGGGGATGGTGCCGTCGGCTTGCAGGCGCAGCAGCGGCGTTGGGGTGTCGACCTCGGCCAGGATTGTCACCTCCGGCACTCCCGACCTGATCAGCAGGGTGGCAAGTTCAGAAACCGCCAGGCGTATGTCATGGCGGGTTCTCTCATCGAGGTCGAGCACCCGGGCGATGGCCCCTGCGAAGGACCGGGCTGTGGTCAGATGGATGGGGTCTCCGACGATTCGGAGCGACAGCAACCCGATCAAGCGGTGGCCGCTTCCAGTGATTGGAAGATTGCCAGGGTCTGGCCGACCCCGCTGATATCGAGAAGACGGTCAACCGGTCCGCCTGCCACGACCAGGGCCAGGCGGTGCCCCGAGCCCGACAGGTTCTGGTTGGCTGCCAGCAAGGCTCGCAAACCGGTCGAATCCATGAAAGTGACACCCGTGAGGTCGACTGCGACGTCCGTTTTGCCATCGACGATCGACGCTGCCAAAACGTCTTCGAGCTGACCTACGGTTGCCAGGTCGATCTCGCCGGCCGGGCTGATAATTGCCCATCCCGGCTGATCAGAGCGGTCGATTTGAAGTTGCATCGTTAAGGGAGACCTGTTGTGGGAGGGCTGATCGTATCATCGGGCCCCTCTTGACTACCAAAACAGCTATAGATGTTCCGGCCGATTCGAAGTGGCGCCATGTGATTGCGGCAGCGGTCCTGGCGGCAGTGCGGGCTTCGGGAGCGGCCGCCGGCAACGCGGATTCTGGCAACGCGGATTCTGGCAACAAGGATCCTGGCCAAAGCCAATGGGGTCAGGGTGAACTGGGCCGATTGGGAGATCTATCCCTTCTGCTGGATCGGGCCCTTGACGACATCGACAGCCTGGCCGGGGTGTCGAGTCTGACCGTCGAGGTGGAATCGGGCGAAGGGTCGGCTTTGGTGTCCGTCATCGGAGAAGGCGAAGACCTCGAGCACCCGGCGTGGGCAAGCGCGGAACCCTTCGTGGATCCGCTGACCGGGTCGACATTCGAATGGAACCAGACCGCCGTCAAGTGTTCCTTCCGGATCGCCGTCGAACCTTCGTGAGGCCGATCCACCACTGGCTCGGTTAGAACGAGGGGGAGACAGCGCCTCCCATCCGCCCAGATACCGAACTTCTCCCGGGCCATCTCGGCGGCCTCGAGCCCCCCGGTCCCCGGTCTGGCCCAACCGAAACGTTGTCCGGCCAGGCCATCGGTCTCGTCTGGCCGATGTTTGTGAGGGGCGACCAGTGGGTACGAGCGGGCTTACCAACGCCGAAAACAAACGAGGCGTCGGACATCGATCGAAAGGAAGGCATGTCAGATAGGCCAGTTGTAGTGAATACCCGGGACAGCAGTGCAGGCGCACTGGTAGCTGGAATCGTCGCTGTGCTCTTGATCGCACTGGCGGTGTGGTACTTCGGCTTTCGTGGAGCCGACATCGACGGCGGAACCAGTACCGGGGTGACGGTGGAAGTCGAAGTCCCAACGACAGCGGCTCCGTGAACGGGGGCCGACCTCGCATTCTAAAAATGCGGGGGTGCTGGCAATGCGAAGGCGTTGGGCAATACCAAGGAAGGAAAGCGTGGCGATATGAGCGATGCCATGAAAGACACCAAAGAGACCATCGACTGGAACAGCCGTCTGGCTGACGAGGGCCGGTGGCAGCAGGTCCGGGGCCGGATTCGCCAGACCTGGGGAACGATCACCGACGACGAGCTCGACAACGCGCGTGGCTCGTGGGATCGCCTGGTCGGCGCCATCAAGGAAAAGACCGGCGAGGCCGCCGACACCGTCGACGACAAGCTCCGCGGATTCTTCCGCTAAAGCCGTCTCGTCGCAATCTGGTCAGAATCCAAGTCGGCTGGTCAGAATCCAAGTCGGCTGGTCAGACTCCAATTTGGGCTGGTCAGACATCCAATTTGGGCCCACGCACCGCTGTCACTCACCGGCAGCGACGTGGGCCCTTCCCGTGGGACAGAACCGGAGAAAGTCGCACCCGTGGCAGCCGTCTCCGGGCTGCGGTTCATAGCTGCCTGCGGTGATGCCTTGCGCCAGACTGGCCAGCCGACCGCGCGCTGATGCCAGCCATGGCGCGTCGACCTCTTCGCTGCGTTCGCTCAGGCCCCCACCCAGGAAAGCGAAGGTCACGGTCACTCGGTCGGGGGGCGGCCCCAGCGCCCCGGCGTCGGCGGCAACCGCATAGGCCTCCAACTGAACGTGAGCTGAAGGCTCGGACCGAGGTCTGCCCGATTTGAAGTCGACAATTTCCCAGTGCCCGGGCTCGGGTTCGAAAACGGCGTCGATCCGTCCCCGTAGCCGTACACCCGAAAGCACCATCTCGAAAGGCGTTTCGATCATGCGGGCTCTGGCCTGGGCAAAGCGACTCCCGGTGAACATCTGGAATGGCCCAGCCGCCTCCGGTACGGCCGAGTCTTCCGCTCTGACGCTGTAGCCGTCGCCGTCGTACAGGTCGGGACCGAAATCGTCGAGAGGGATTTGACCTCGTTGATGGAGTTCGATCCGGCGATGGACCCGGGTACCCGCCCGGGCAGCGGGGTTGGGGCGACGAGGGAGGCGCTCTACTTCGGACCAGAAGAAGCGCTGCGGGCAGTGGGCATAGGTAACGAGGCCGGTGACCGAGGTCGAAACTAGTGAATCGCTCGCGGCAGGCGAGATGGCCGGTAGATCAAAGAGCATCTGCTGCACTGCCGCCGTGTGGGCTGCGAAGCCGTCGCCGAGCCCCCTGGCCTCTGCGGCCTGCAAAGCCCATCCGGGTGTTGCCAACTCCTCTCGAAGGGCGGCGTCCCACCCTGTTGGGAACAAGGGATCGGGGGCGGGCGTGTCGGGCTCGAATCGCAGGAGCAGCGGCGACATGGGTTCGTCTCCGGGCTCCGACTCGACCCGCGTGCACGGTTGATCCGCTACCACGTTCCACAGTTCGCTCGGCCGCGACGGCTTGGCCTTTGGCTCCGGGTGCCCGTACCACCATGCCCCGCTCACGAACAACCGTTGTTTGGCTCGAGTTGCCGCCACGTAGGCGATGCGCCACTCTTGCCGAACGTGGACCTCTCGGAGGAGGTCGTCGGCGTCTCTCTTGTCGATGCCCGGGTATAGCGGTGGCAGCCATTGACGATCGAGCCGGAACTCGTAGGGAAGGTATTTCCCCGCGGTCTTGGCGGGCCCGTACGGATTGTCGAAGCCCTGCGACTGGGTGGGGAAGTTCTTGTCATAGCAAGCGGGGACAAACACGATGTCCCACTCGAGCCCTTTGGCGCGGTGGACCGTCAAGAGGGTGACGGCATCCTCCCCGGACAGCCGCGCCGTATCGAGTTCTTCGTTCTGGTCCTCTGACATCAGGGCGAGGTACTCGATGAACGCCGCCAGCGACGGGCGCCCTTCCAGGGGGCTCCAGTCCTCGGCCAAGTCGAGGAAGCGATAGAGATTGAGCCGGGCCGTCAACTGCTCGGTATCGGACAGCGCCGCGAGGTCGCTCCAAGCGCCGGTCAGGTCGAGAATCCGGCGGCACAACTCGACGAGGCTCACGCCCTGAGCCGCTTCCAGAAGCTGCCGGAACTCCGAGGCGAACCGCTCCAGCCCGTCGCGCGCTCCTCTCCGGAGGTCGGGGATCTCTTCGAGATGATCGATGGCTTCGAGCATGGTTCGGGCCGGAGGCTGGTCGTGCTCGGTGCCATCCGGCGAAACGACGACGCTTTCCGCCGCGAGGGCACGATCGCTTCGCTCTTGCCTCGTCACCCATCCGGCCAGGTGGGCAAGATCTCCGAGTCCCAGCCGGAACCGGCTTCCCACGACGATTCGGTACAAGGCAGGAGCATCCTCGGGGGTCTGCAGGACGCGCAGCCAGGCGTGCAGGTCGGCGACTTCCGGGACCCCGAGGAGACCCCCGAGGTTGGCGACCTCCACGGGAATACCGGCGGCCCGAAGGGCGTCGTGGACCAGGATCATGTCCTTGTTCTTTCGAAACAGAACGGCCATGTCCTTCCAACTGTGCGACGGTGCCAGGTGTGCCAGGTTGCGGGCGATCCACTCGGCCTCGACAACTGCGTTGTCGTGCCAAGCGACGACGACCTCCCCGCCGATGCGGTCGGCGAGGGGTGCGAGCGGCGGCTGGCCGGACCCGGTCTTGGCGCGGATGGCGTTGGCCACCTCGACGATGTTCGGCAGTGACCGGCGGTTGGCAGTGAGATTGACGGTCGACGCTTCGGTTCCGTCGGGATGGCAGAAGTGACTGGGAAACCGTTCGAAGTTGTGAGGCGAAGCTCCACGCCATTCGTAGATCGTCTGATCGATGTCACCGACCGCCATCACGGGAAATCCTGATCCAAACAGAGCCCGCAAGAGTTCCCTTTGAGCGGGGTTCGTATCCTGGTACTCGTCGAGCATCACTGCCTGGTACCGCTGACTCAGCTCGCTGGCAACCTCGGGATGCTGGGTCACCAGGCGGTGGGCTAGGACGATGAGGTCGGCGTAGTCGGTGACCCCGAGCCTGGACTTCTCGGCTTGATAGTGCTTGAGGCCCTCGAGCAGGTCGGTCCGCAGGAGCCAAGGGTCATCGGCCGGCCCTTCCGGAATGGGCACGTCTTGGGGGAGTAGAAGATGATCGCCGAGCTGGGAGCCGAGGCGTCGCAGATGCTCGATGTTGTTGCGATCGGAGATGTTGATGGACGCCAGGGGGACCCGGTGCAAGACCGACCGCAGGAGCTGACGTGAGAAGGTCGGGGTTATCACCTTCGAGCTTCGCTCGACTCCGACCAGGGCCCCGAACTCGCGCAAGAGTTGAGCAGCGAAGCCGTGGTAGGTATGCACCTCTACCTCACGGCCGGGCTCCAGGTGCGGGGTGAGGAGGACCCGGATCCGGTCGGACAACTCGGCTGCGGCCTTGTTCGTGAACGTGATCCCGACGATTCGCTCCGGCTCGAGGCCGAGGTCTGCAACCAGCGACACCACTCTGAGAGCGATCGTCGTGGTCTTGCCTGTTCCGGCCCCGGCGGCGACGCGGATGGGCCCGAGCGGTGCCGATATCACATCGAGCTGTTCGGGAGTGGGGGTGATCGTCATACGAAGGCTTCGCGGCCTTCCGGCCAGGCCGGACAGATCAGTCTGACCGAGCAGTACCCGCAATGGACTCCGGGGGTGGCTGGCCACTCCTCGGCCGCGATTCCTACTCCGATGGTTCGAAGCTTCGACTCGACCAACTCCAGGTTGTCGGGGTCGAACTTGCGGACCGGGTTGGTGCCACCTGCCGCCGGGTGCCAGAACTCGGCTTCGGTCGGACGCCCGTGAGCAGTCAAATCGGGATCGGCGGCGGCGGCCAGAAGGTAGAAGCCGAGCTGCAACGATTGGCTGGCCTCGGGCACCGTCGGTTGACGGGAGCCTGTCTTGTAGTCGATGACTCTCAGCTGTCCTGCCTGATGGCGTTCGATCCGATCGGCGCGTCCGACCCAGGTGATCCCGTCGATGTCGAGCTCAAAGGCCTTCTCGGTGTGAGTTGGGATGGCACTGCCGCCCGGCCACTTTTCGTGCATCTTCGTTAGCAGGGCGCGGCCCTTCGACTTCCACGCATCGTTGAGGACCGGTGATCCAAAGTCGGCGTCGCTCGCCCAGACCCGTTCAAGGATCTCGAGCGTGTCGCTCAAGGTGTTGTGAGGTTGTTGGATCACGATCGCCTGTGCTTCCGCGAGCTCCAGCACTCGGTGGATCAGAGACCCGTAGTGAGCGTACGGTGAGAAGGTGTCACCGGCCCCAAGTCTTCGCTCGAATGCGTACTGACGGGGACAGCGGTCGTAAGTCTCGGCCTGGCTTGGTGAAAGCCGGAAGGGGGAGGTCACGACCCCGGTGTCGGGTCCTCGTTCAGCAGCGCCGGCGAACGTGACGGCGGACCAGCGGTCCCCCGGGGGATCGCATAGCGTCGAGAGGGCGCTCAGGCGCTCGACAGCCGGGGCCGATGGATCGGTCAGGGTGCGGCGCAAGGCGGCTTGCGCCTCGGCGGATGTGATCGGTTGTCGATGAGCATCGCCTTGCGGCGGTCCGATTTCCCGGAAAGAGGACAGGCCCGAGGCAGCCAGCAGAAATCGGGAGGGCCGACGCTCACCTTCGTCGATGGCCGCCGATGTGGCGGTCCAGATCACCCGCTGCTTGGCCCGGGTCATGGCTGTGTAAGCGAGCCGCATCTCTTCCTGTAAGCGGAACCGCATCGACGTCGCGGGCGACTGCGCTTGGTCGGGAGACAGCATCTCGGGGCGCAGCAAAGCGGAGGTGCGCCTGAGGTCAGGGAAGCTGCCCTCGGCGGCATCCGCGATGAACACAACATCGAATTCGAGGCCCTTGGCCTGGTGCAACGTTGTGAGGGTCAGCTGATCCCGTCCCGGCCGGTGCAGGGCGAGAAGCGTGGTGGCCTCGAAGTCCTCGGCCTCAGATTGCCTTTGATAGCGAGCGAGCGTCACCGAAGGGTCACGTTCGAACTGGCTATCGAGCGCTTGAGAGAAGACCGCCCAGGCGGTCCGGAATTCGCCAAGGCTGGGATCCTCGACCATGGGTTCGAACTGTGGGATCGCGGTCCATATCTTCCAGAAGCCGGTGGCCGCAGGCTCATCGATCGCCCAGCCGGGAGAGGCGAGAAGGGCGGCGACGGCCGCCGCCTCGTCTAGTTCGGCAGTGAGGATCTCGTCCCATCTCTTGCCGGTCCGGCGCCGCTCTCGCACGAGGTCACGCTCGGCCGAAAGCGACAGCGAGAACAGGGGTCCCAACAACAGGCGCCTCATTGCCCGGTCGGCCTGGTCGAGGAGGCCGCTGACGTCCTGACCGGCGCTCGACTCTGTTGGGCCGGGTGCCACTTGGTGCGCCTCGGCCTCCGTCCAGGCAGCCTCGACAAGGTCGAAGATGATCCGCACGGCCGGATGGTCGACCATGCGCCGATCGGAGGTGTTATGGGGGATTCGTCGGCGCTCGAGAGCCCTCGAGAGCTCTGGCAGGAGCGTCCGGCTGGATCGCGAGAGCACACCGATTTTCAAGTAATCGAGGTTCTCCTCGACGTGAATGCGCTCGACCTGGCCTGCAATCCATTCGGCCTCGGCGGTGGCCTGGTCGAAGACGTATGCCTCGACCCGGCCCGGATGAGGAGCGGGTATGACCGGGCCGGCGGCTCCCGGGAGGTCGCCCCCGGCGACGATCCTGACTGCCGCGCTGAGGATCTCCCCGGGAACCCGGAAGCTCGTGGTCAGTATGAGCCTTCGGGCGGCGTTTCCCTCGGGGTCGCGGAATCGCTCGCAGAAATCGGCCACATTGGCCAGTTCGGCTCCGCGAAACGAATAGACCGACTGATAGGGGTCGCCGGTGACGGTCAGATTCCGGTGGGGGATGGTGGCCAATTCCAGGAGCCGAGCCTGGGCGGGCGTGGTGTCCTGGTATTCGTCGACCAGCATGTATCGATATTGGGCCCCAACGGCTCCGGCGATCTCTGGCCGCTCGAGGGCCGC
>DATLEZ010000038.1:0-6991 GCA_035525055.1 Acidimicrobiia bacterium
GGGACAGTCCAGACTGGTCCGCCTACCCCAACCGACTGGATACCCCAGGCGGTTGCTTCGTGAAAGTAGATGAAGTGCATGAGCACATCCCGGGCCTGCCACCGGTCGATTCGGGCCTCACTGGTCCTGCCGGGCCCGTCGCAGTAGGCAAGGGTCCTGTTCACCACGTCGTCCAGGTCGGCCAAAGCGGGGTTCGAGAGGGTCATGGGGCCGTATCGTAAGAACCGTTGAGACACACCGGTAACCTCCTCGCCCCACATGGATCTTGAGCAGCTCGTCGAGGCCGCCCTGCTGAAGGCTACGAACGCGACTAGCGCAGCTGAGTTAGACGCGGTCGAAAGCGAGCTCATCGGCCGATCCAGTCCGATCGCCGAGGCCCGCCGCCAGCTCGGCAAGATGCCGGCCGATGAACGTCCAGCGTTCGGCGCCAGGGTCAACGAGGTCACCGAGATGGTGAAGGCGATCCTCGCAACTCGGAGGGCGGAGCTGGTCCGGCTCGAGGCGGATCGATTGCTCCAGGACGACAAGGTCGATGTCACGCTCCAGGACTGGACCGTTCCCGCCGGGACCGAGAATTTGATTCAGCAGACCATCGACGAAGTGAGCGAGATCTTCATCGGACTTGGCTACAGGGTGGCGGAGGGGCCCGAAGCGGAACTCGGTTGGTACAACTTCGGCGCTCTCAATACACCGACCGACCACCCAAGCCGGCTCGAGTCCGACACCTTGTACCTCGACTACGGCGACCCCGCCGACGAGATCCTGTTGAGGACCCAGACCTCTCCTATGCAGGCCCGGTACATGGAGTCGTATGAGCCGCCGGTCTATGTCGTGGTTCCCGGCAAGACCTATCGGGCCGACCCCATTGACGCTTCTCATCTGCCGGTCTTCCATCAGATCGAAGGTCTGGCTGTGGATAGAAACATCACCGTGTCCGACCTCAAGGGCACGCTCGCCTACTTCGCTCGCGAGTTTTTCGGGCCGAACGTGGTCATTCGGCTGCGTGCCCACTTCTTTCCATTCACGGAGCCGTCGGCCGAGCTCGATGTGTCGTGCTTCGTCTGCGGAGGGACCGGGATCAATTGCCGCTTATGCAAAGGCTCGGGGTGGTTGGAGATGGCCGGTTGCGGAATGGTCGATCCCAACGTCTTCGAAGCCGTCGGCTATGACCCGACCACCGTGACCGGATTCGCGTTCGGTATGGGGGTGGAGCGAATGGCAATGGTCAAGCACGGGATCTCCAACATCCGCCATTTCATCGACAACGACATTCGGGTTCTCGGGCAGTTCCGATGAAAGTGTCTCTCCGCTGGTTAGCCGACTACATCGACCTCCCCACCAAGGATGCCGGTGAGTTGAAGTACGTGCTCGACCTCATCGGTCACAAGGTCGAGAGCGTCGATGTTCTCGACGCCGGATGGACCGACGTTTACGTGGCGCGAGTCGACGAGATCAGGCCGCACCCGAACGCCGACAAAGTCCGCCTGTGCACGGTCACCACGGGACGGGACCAGATCGAGGTGGTGTGCGGAGCCTGGAATTTCGAGGTCGGTGCGAAGGTCGCATTCGCAGTTCCCGGAGCGTTGCTGCCGGGTGGGATGGAGATAGGTCGCCGCCAGATTCGCGGGATCGAGTCGGCCGGAATGATCCTTTCCGAACGTGAACTTGCCCTTGGTGACGATCACGCCGGGATTCTGGTGCTCGATCCTGATGCGCCGGTGGGTGTCGACTTCACCGAACTGGTCGCCCTTCCCGACGTGATCTTCGATCTCGAGATCACGTCTAATCGGCCAGACGCAATGTCAATCATCGGCATCGCCCGGGACCTTGGCGCGTATTACGACATTCCGTACACGCTTCCCCCGATGGATCCGCCTACCTCCGGCGACGCCCCCAGAGTCAAGGTCCGAATCGAGGATCCCACCGGTTGCTACCGCTTCGTGGCGCGGGAGCTGCGGGGGGCCAAGATCGCGCCATCGCCATTCTGGTTACGCCAGCGGTTGCGGGCAGCAGGGATCCGGCCGATCTCTAACGTTGTCGACGTCACCAACTATGTGATGCTCGAGTTGGGACAGCCCCTCCACGCATTCGATCTCGACAAAGTCACCGACGAGTCGATCATCGTCAGGCGGGCGCAGCCGGGGGAACAGCTCGTAACTCTTGACGGGGTCGAACGAACCCTGGTTCCGGACGATCTCGTGGTGGCCGATGCCGTCAAGGCCTCCGGTCTGGCGGGAACGATGGGCGGCGAAGAATCCGAAGTCTCGGCCACAACCAAACGGGTGCTGATCGAGGCTGCCGCCTGGGATCCCCCGACGATCATGTATATGAGCCGCCGCCACGGCCTGCTCTCGGAGGCTTCCCGGCGCTTCGAGCGGGGTGTCGACCCCAACCTTCCCCCCGACGCCGCCTCCCGCGCCTCCAGGTTGATGGTGGAGCTGACGGGGGGGACAACGCCAGCGGCTTATGTCGACGAGATCGCGAGGGTCGTTGAGCCGGCCCACATCGAACTTCGTTTGTCCGAAGTCACCCGCATCCTTGGGGACGATGTTCCGGTAGCGGAAGTGGCGCCGCTGTTGAGGCGGTTGTGCTTCGACGTAGAAGGATCCGATCCCCTAGCCGTCACCGTGCCGACGTACCGACCGGACTTGACTCGACCGGTAGACCTGGTCGAAGAGGTTGCTCGCCTCTTCGGATTGGACAAGTTCGCGGAGACGGTGCCGACTGGCCCTGGAGGTGGCTGGACCGTCGAGCAAAGACGCCACCGAACGGTGCGACAGACCCTCACCGGCGCCGGCCTCTCACAGGCCGTCAATCTCACCTTTCTCGGTCTAGAGGACCTGGATGCCTTCGCCTATGCCGCCGACCACGAAGGCCGCCAGACGATCTCGGTCAAGAATCCACTGAACGATGAACTCTCTTCGCTCCGGACCTCATTGGTGCCCGGTCTTCTGCGCTCTTTGCGATACAACGCGGCCCGCGGCCTTTCCGACGTAGCCCTGTTCGAGATCGGACGGGTCTTTCACCACCGGCATTGGCCCGAAGACTCCCGAGTGCCCGATCAACCCGACCGCCTCGCATTCGCGGCGACCGGTGGATTCGGGCCTCGAGGTCTCGATGGTTCGGCCCGAGCAACCGATGTACACACAGCAACAGCTATTTGGAGACTGCTCGGTGAGGGCCTTCGCCTTGACTTCGAGCTGAAGGCGGCGGTTCATCCGGGATTCCATCCAGGACGTACCGCCGACGTGCTCATCAACGGCCAACGCATCGGCCACATCGGCGAGATCCACCCCGTGACCGCTGCCATCTATGACCTTCAGGGGCGGGTCGCGGCTGGCGAACTCAACATGTCTCCGATCATCGCCCCGGTGTCCGATTGGCAGGTCGTCGAACCCAGTGTCTACCCGCCAGTGGCGTTCGACCTCGCCTTCGAGGTCGATGACGGGCTGCCAGCTGCCGACCTCCTGCGAGCAACCACGTCCCCCCACGCCGAACAACTCGAGGATGCCCGCGTGTTCGATGAGTATCGCGGTGCCAACCTCCCGCCAGGCCGCAAGAGCCTGGCGATTCGTTATGTCTTCCGGGCCCAGGACCAAACGCTGACCACCGAGGAAGCAGCAACCCTCCGCACCGATCTGATCGCGGCCGCACAAGCCATCGGGGCCACGTTGCGAGGTACGTGAGGTGAATCGCTTCCTTGGCATCGGGGACATAGAACCGGGGGACCTGCGGGAACTGGTCGCATTGGCCGCCAAGGTGAAATCCGATCCCGGATCCGTGGCCGGGGCTCTGACCGGGCGGTCGATCGGCCTTTTCTTCATGAAACAGTCAGTGCGAACCTGGGTTTCCTGTGACGTCGCAGCGATCGAGTTGGGCGTGCACCCCGTCGTCATCCGCAACGAACAGGTCGGACTGGGGACCCGGGAAACGCCCGAAGACGTCGGCCGAGTCCTCGAGCGATACCTCGACCTCCTCGGGATGCGGGTGTTCGACCACTCCGACCTCGAACAGATCGCCGAAGCCGTTTCGGTGCCGGTGATCAACCTTCTGTCTGATCGCGAACATCCCTGTCAGGCGATCGCCGACGTCCAGACCCTTGCCGAGCATCGCCCCGTCGAAGGATCAGTCCTGGCATTCGTCGGCGACGGCAATAACACCTGCAATTCATTGATGCTGGCGGCGGCGATGGCCGGCGCGTCGGTCAGGATTGCGACCCCCGCCGGCTACGAGCCCGATCGTCAACTTCTGGCCGAGGCCCATCGATTCGGAGACGTGTTGGTCACCAACGACCCTACGGAGGCAGTGGCGGGGGCTGACGCCGTCTACACGGACGTCTGGGCTTCGATGGGGCAGGAATCGGAAGCGGCCGAGCGGCGCCGCATCTTCGCTCCCTATCGGGTTGATCTTGCGCTCTTCGAAACGGCCGCGGAGGATGCCATCTTCCTTCATTGCTTGCCCGCCCACCGCGGCGAGGAGGTGACCGACGAGGTCATGGACCATGCCCGCTCCCGCGTCTACGACCAAGCCGAGAACCGCCTCCACTCGTTCAAGGCCATTCTGTTGACAGCTCTCGGCTGAACCGTTGGTGACCTGGGATCGTGGGGATGCGTGGTGACCGCCCTCGCCGTCCTCGGAGACAAGTGAAGCGGGAATTCCCCCGTTTCCTCTTGGAGCCGGCCGACCAAGCGGCACCTCTGTTGCTGGGATGGCACCTTCGGAGCGTCGCTGGGGGAGCACTGACCGAGGTGACGCTCACCGAAGTCGAGGCGTACTCGCCCGACGATCCTGCCAGTCACGCCTTCAATGGGATTCGCCCTCGCAACGCCGCGATGTTCGGGCCACCGGGAACGCTCTACGTCTATCGGTCATATGGGATTCACTGGTGTGCCAACATCGTCGTAGGAGACGAAGAGACCGGCGCCGCGGTCCTCGTCCGGGCCGGGAGGGCTGTTGTCGGCATCGATCACATGGTCAACCGCCGGGGGCGGGAGTCGGACCTTCTCAACGGACCGGGGAAACTCACCCAGGCCCTGGCCATCGACTTTTCGCACAACGGCATCGACTTGTTCAGCGCCGACTCGCCGATTCGATTGACTCCAGGCGAGGCTCCGCTGACGATCCTGGCCACACCCCGAGTGGGGATCAGCAAGGCTGTCGAACGTCCCTGGCGCTTTGTGTCAGCGTCGTAGTGAACAAAGCGTGTCGATCGGGCTGAGCCGCCTATAACCTTCCATTCCCGATGGCACCCTCCCCGGACCTCGCACGCCTTCTGCGCCGCACGGACACGGTCCGTCCGGCCGATGAACTCGCTCCTCGCCTGGCCGAGGGAAAGAAGCTGCGGGTCAAGCTCGGGCTTGATCCGACCGCACCGGCCGTCACGCTCGGATGGGCTGTCGTCCTGCGCAAACTGCGTGACTTTCAGGAACAGGGCCACACAGCGGTGCTCATCGTCGGCGACTTCACGGCCCAGGTAGGAGACCCGTCGCAAAAGAGCGAAACCCGGCGCCGGCTCTCCGCCGAGGAAGTTCGGGGCTACGCCCAGGCCGTTCTGACCCAGTTCGAGAAGGTGCTCTTGCCCGAACCCCTCGAGATTCGGTACAACTCCGAGTGGCTCGGCTCCCTCGATATGACTGAAGTCCTCGAGCTCACCTCGACGGCCACAGTGGCCCAATTGCTCGAACGAGGGGACTTCGCCAAAAGGTTCGAGTCCAACTCACCGATCTCTGTGATGGAATTCATGTACCCGCTGCTGCAGGGCTACGACTCGGTGGCGGTCAAGGCCGACGTCGAGTTGGGCGGGAGCGACCAGCTTTGGAATCTGATGATGGGCCGGGTGGTGCAGGAGAGGTATGGCCAGCGCCCTCAGATCGCCATGACGATGCCCCTGCTCCTTGGCACCGACGGAGCGCAGAAAATGTCGCAATCCCTGAACAATTACATCGGGGTTACCGACCCGCCCGGAGAGATCTTCGGCAAGGTCATGAGTATCCCCGACGCACTGATGCCGCAGTGGTTCCGCCTCGCCGCCGAGCTTCCCGATCTCGAGGTTGACCGCGTAGTAGCCGGCATCGAGAAGGGGACCATCCACCCGGGAGAAGCCAAACGCCTTCTGGCTCGGTCCGTGACCGGGCTCTACTGGGGCGATGAAGCAGCGGCTGAATCCGAAGCGGCATTTGACCGACTCTTCCGGGACCACGAGGTCCCTGAGAATGTGGAAGAGGCAGTTCTGCCTGCGGGCGACCCGGTCCACCTTCCCTCCCTCTTGCGGGACCTGGGATTGGCGGCCTCCGGATCCGAGGCGCGCAGATTGATCGAACAAGGCGCCGTCAAGGTCAATGGCCAGAAGGTCCTGTCCGAAGAAGTCGCCCGGGCGGATCTGGCTGAGTCGGTGGTCCAGGTCGGCAAGCGTCGCTTCATAAAACTCACCGCGTGACCACGGCGGCGCTGCTTCAGTAGCGCCCATGAACGAATTCGATGGCCTGCGCGGCTGGTTGGACGAGGAGACGGCCGCTCACCGATTCAATGGAGTCGCCCTCGCCTGGCGTGACAGATGCGAGGTCTTCTCCTACTCGGGAGGGTTCGCCAACCGGGGTCATCGGGTGCCCGTCACCCTTGCGACCCGTTTCGGAATCGCCTCGGTGACGAAGATGATCACCGCTGTCGCCGCCCTCCGGCTGGTCGACAAGGGGTTGTTGTCAATCGATAGTCCCCTCATCGACGTCCTGCCACCTAGCCAGCACATTGCCGCTCTCGGCGGCGATCACACACTTCACCACGTCTTGTCGCACACCTCGGCGCTTCCGAACTACTTCAATGACGACGACCCAACCTGGGCATCGTGGATGTCATCTGAACCGCCCCGGGTTTTCTGGAGGCTCCAGATTTTGAGAGGATGGAGCCATGACAGGATCGACACGTAGGAGATACCCGAAGGAGGTCCGGGAGCGGGCAGTGCGCCTGGTCTTCGATCACCAAGCTGAGTATCCGA